>JACPZJ010000131.1 GCA_016195585.1 Nitrospirota bacterium
ACAGAGAGTTTAAAAGAATATGTGTCAACCGACGCAGGCGAGTGGACAGTCAAGGGTTTTATTGACATATACAAGAACATCTATACTATTTCGTCTGACACAAAAATTGTTTCCAAAATTCTTGAAATCCACATCTTTCCTGAGTTGTTGAAGTTTGCCGACGGTATAGGTTATTCAATCGTTCTTGCAGAGAAACAGAATTGGTATCCTGATTTGAGTTTTGTTAAAAAAGACAATGAGCGAATAAAATTTGCCGTAGATCTCAAAACAACTTATCGCGACCCTGAATTTACAGGGCACATCAACGGTTTTACTCTCGGCAGTCACGGAACATATTTCAAAGACAGGTCAAGCACAAAAAATATTCAGTTTGCATACTCGGACTATCTCGGACATTTTTGTCTCGGCATTATTTATACACGAGCCGACTTTGGCGATGTTAAAGAGACGGAAATTTTTCAAGTGAAAGACTTGCAAGAGGAATATGAAAGCGCAAACAAGCAAGTTGGAGAAAGAAAAGTTACGACCTTGAAGCATCTAAAATCAATTACATCGGTCATCAAGGATTTTGACTTTTTCGTAGCTGAAAAATGGGAAATAGCCAGCGACCATCAAGGTTCCGCCAACACAGCCAATATCGGTTCTATCACAAATATTGAAGACTTGAAGAATGGAAACGGAATATTTGCCAACTTAGGCGAAGAATGGTTTGACGAGTATTGGATTAACTACGGTTCTGCAACAATGGTAAAACAAGGAAAAACAAAAAAGATTACGAAGTTGAAAGACTTTCTTGAGTTTAAAGGCAGAACCGATTTGTTGGAAAAGATTGTCATAAAACTTACAAAAAAGAAAAATGGAAATGAAAACTATCGTCCCACCGATTAAAAGCCAAGGAATAAAAACCAAACTTGTTCCTTGGATTATGGATGTTGCTGATAAAGCGCACTCCAACGGAAAATGGATTGAGCCATTTATGGGGACAGGTGTAGTTGCTTTTAATTCCGGTTTCAAAGAAGCATTGCTCAATGACACCAATCCTCATATCATCAACTTCTACAAAGGCATTCAAGATGGAACTATTACTCCAACTATTGTAAAACACTATCTTGAAAAAGAAGGCAAAAAACTTTTAACTGCTGATGATAACGGTTATGCTTATTTCAAAGAAGTGCGTAACAGATTCAATAAAGATTTTTCTCCTCTTGATTTTCTCTTTCTTTCACGGGCAGGATTTAATGGAATGATGCGGTTTGGCGGGAAAGGGAATTGGAATATCCCGTTTTGTAAAAAGCCAAACCGTTTTAATCAGGCATATATTACAAAGATTGTAAATCAGGTTTCAAAAGTAAAGTCAGTCATTAACAACCATTGGATTTTTACAAATAAAAATTTTTCCGATATTATCCCATTGGCTGCGCAAGGCGATATCGTCTATTGCGACCCGCCATATTTCGGCCGTTATGTTGATTACTATAACGGTTGGACAGAGCAAGACGAAGAACTTTTATTCAACTTGTTGAGTGAGACGAGAGCGAAATTCATTCTTTCAACCTGGCATCACAACGACTATCGGGACAATGAAATGATTAAAAAGTTTTGGAACAATTTCAACATCGTTACTAAAGACCATTTTTACCATTCCGGCGGCAAGGTTGAAAACCGCAGGACAATTGTAGAAGCGCTTGTTTGTAATTTTGAACTTGATCATATAGACCAACACAATCACGGACTGACTGGCAAACAAAAAATAGAGCAACAGTTGCCTTTAGTGCTGGCGGACTGATAAACCTTTGCGGCATGAGTGAATTGGTGTCCACTATTGACATCCGAGCTCGCTGAAAACCGAAATTGTCATGACCATGAACCTCCGGGAATGGCGCCATTTCTTTAAGTTGCGAACTTCAGATGCAGCGCATCCGCAGATGCGGGAAATTGTTCGACCGCTGCTTGATGAGTTTAAGAAACGAATCCCGGTCATTTTTGACGATATTGTTTACGTGGAGCATGAAGACAAAAAATCGAATCAGACAAGGTAGTTAGCTAAGAGGCCGTTATGAAAACACTCAATAAAATAAAAACTGTTTTAGATGCGCATAAGAAAGATTTGAGGGCAAGATATAAAGTAAAGAAGATCGGAATCTTCGGTTCTTATGTGAGAGGCGAACAAGGGAAAAAGAGCGACCTGGATATTCTGGTGGAATTTTCCGAGACTCCAGGATTATTCGCATTCATTGAGCTGGAAAATTATATCAGCGAAATGCTGGACACAAAAATAGATTTGGTGATGAAGGATGCTCTTAAACCGCACATCGGCAAGCACATATTAAAAGAAGTCGTTTATCTATGAAGAGAGAATACCAAAGGCAGAAAAGTTTATTTGCCAAAAAATAGAACCTTAACGGAGTTCAATCTTGCCCACCATAGAAGAAAAAATATTTAAACACATCACCATTGAGGACAATGCCATAGCGGTCGCCCTCTTCGGCGAGGCAGGCGAAAACCTGAAGCGTCTGGAGAAAAAGCTGGGGGTAAAGCTTGATACCAGAGGAAATGTCGTGGTGGTTCACGGCGAGGCTCAAAGGGTGCAGGTGGCGGAAAGGCTTTTACAAGAGCTGCGCGAGCTCATTCAAAAGGGTTATGGGATCCATCCAACCGACATAGACTATGCCATCAGGGCGATTGAGACGGATAGAGAGGCTCATCTTGCCGATATCTTCACAGATACTGTTTATATATCATTCAAGAAAAAGATTATTTCGCCGAAGAGTCCTGCGCAAAAACGATATATCGACATGATAAGAAAACACGATATTGTCTTCGGCATCGGCCCGGCAGGCACAGGCAAAACCTATCTCGCAATTGCAATGGCTGTCGCAGCGCTTTCCAAGCATGAAGTGGACAGAATAATTCTTACCAGGCCCGCGGTGGAGGCGGGGGAAAAGCTGGGGTTTTTGCCGGGCGATTTGGCTGCAAAGGTTGACCCGTATTTAAGGCCGCTCTATGACGCCCTCCATGATATGATTGATTTTGAGAGGGCGGACAAACTCATTGAGCGTGGAATCATAGAAGTCGCCCCGCTCGCATTCATGCGAGGCAGGACATTGAATGATTCTTTCGTGATAATGGATGAGGCGCAAAATACCACATCGGAACAGATGAAGATGTTTCTGACGCGGCTCGGCTTTAGCTCCAGGGCGGTCATAACAGGAGACATTACCCAGATAGACCTTCCACTGGCAAAACCGTCCGGTCTGGTGGAAGCCCAAAAGATATTGCAGGGCATTGAAGGCATAGGGTTTGCCTCTTTTACAGAAAAGGATGTGGTAAGACACCCGCTGGTTCAAGAGGTAATAAAGGCGTATGAGGGAAAGGGGAGGAAGAAAGAAGAGACAGAATGTTAAGGTTAAGAGATGAACAGGCAAAAAGGTGAAAAGGTTTTAAACCTCTTAATCTTTTAGCCTCTTAACCTTTTAACCTTAATCTTAAATCTTAACCTCAACCTATTTTTATTTATGCACACCGCATCAATAAAATCCCCTGTTTTTCAAAAATGGGCCGCTGCTGTTATCATGAGCGGCATGGTGTCCTTTTTATTTTCCACAAACATCTCTTTTATCGGATATTCCTACAATGTTGGCGATATTGCGGCTACAAATGTTACAGCCGATCAAAATATCACTGCCGAGGGAATGGATATAAAAAAAGGGGAGATTATTGTAAGGGCAGGCGACAGGGTTACGGAAGATACGATCAAAAAATTAAAGTTGCTTCAGGATATTCCTTATGCCAGGGGTTTTTTGATTTCTGCAGTCGGCGTCTTCCTTTTTAGCATCATCCTTTTTTACACCGCCTATACATTTTCTGCCCGGAATATAAGAAAGTTTGCCTCATCGCCAAAGGATATCCTTCTCATGGCCGTTATCCTGACAGCGGTTCTCCTGTTCGTCAGGCTTTCACTATTCGTGGCAAAGTCCATAGAAGCTGCCTTTCCTGTCATACCCTTTCATCTGTATCTCTACCTTCTGCCGGTGGCTGCAGGGCCAATGCTGGTAAGGCTTTTCCTGAATTCAGAGACCGCTCTGGTTTTTGCCGCGGTAACAAGTTTCATATCCGGCGTTTTTTTAGAAGGCAGCCTCAGTCTTGCGGCATATTTTTTTATCGGCGGGGTTGTAGCGGCTAAAGGCGTGCGCCATGCCACCCAGAGGGCTACGATAACAAAGGCGGGGTTTATCCTGGGCTGCATCAATGCGCTTACCATTGCAAGTCTCATCGTTCTCAAAGGGAGCTGGTCTCTACGAGAAGCTCTCGCTGCCATTATCTTTGGATTCATCGGCGGTCAGATAACATCAGTAATCGTTACCGGTGCAGCGCCTATCTTTGAAATTGTATTTGGATATACGACCAATATAAGACACCTAGAACTGGCAAGGATGGATCACCCG
>JACPZJ010000027.1 GCA_016195585.1 Nitrospirota bacterium
GGCGCTAAGGAGATGGAAATCCTTTTTGATGATTACAAAAAAACAAACGATATCTCTTTTCCAATGCAGATAAGAATTAACAAGTTGAGGGATAATTCATATCTAAAAATGAACTTTAAGCAGATTACCTTTAATTCTGAAATCAGGTCAGAGGACTTTAAAATAGAAATCGGCGAAGGTGTTGAGGTTAAAAGGCTGGAGGAAGCGTTGAAAGAAATAAAAGAGTAGGGGCGAAAGGCCTTCGCCCCTACTCCATATTTAGAATTGGTATTGACATTGGTATAACTTTATAGTACGCTTAAGGTATGAAAACGGCAATATCAATTCCAGATGAAATCTTTAGAGAAGCAGAAAGGGCTGCTAAGAAATTCAAATACACCAGAAGCGAGCTTTTTACCATTGCAGTGAAGGAATTCCTTGAAAAAATAAGATCTAAAAGACTCCTGAATGCCCTTAATGAGGTATATTCGGAAGAGGAAACAACTGATGAAATTTTTCTAAGACAGAAAGGCAAAAAATACTATTCTCATAAAATCCTGAAGGAGAGATTTTGAGCATAAAACAGGGGGATATTTACTGGATTGATTTTGGGATTCCAAAGGGTTCTGAGCCCGGCTATAGGCACCCACATGTGGTTGTACAGAATAATATATTTAACATAAGCAGGATTAATACAGTAGTGGTATGCGCTATTACCTCTAATCTCAAACTTGCCAATGCGCCAGGCAATGTGCTCCTTAAAAAGGGAGAGGGTGGGCTTAAAAAAGATAGCGTTGTAAACATCTCCCAGATTATAACCCTTGATAAGTCAGATATTATTGAAAAGATTGGCGCATTACCAAGACTAAGAATCAAACAGATAATTGAAGGTGTAAGGTTTTTGATTGAGCCGAGAGAGCTTTAGAACCAAAGAAAAGGCGGCGCAGAGTCCGAGTATATAAATCGCAACCACTTTATTACTACCTGTGGTTCATTATAAATTTGGTTACATCGTCCATGTTCTCCCTTACTGCATGAATAAAGTCTTTGTCTGATGTCCAGTGCGCCATCCCCAAGACAACCTTACTGGTTTTAACATCAATAAACTTTATTTCAATAAGCATCTTCCATGGCGTTCTTACCCCCTGCAGTATGGTCTCTTTAAAGGATTCGCCGGATATGGTTTCAGGCGCCTCTATATAGCTTATCTGGCCGACAATGGCAAGATCAAACCCCTTCTTTTTTAATTCACTCAGGGTAACACCTTTTTTTGTCTGATGCTCCCTTTTGATATTTGGATAGATGCCTAAAAGGCGCGCCCTTAAAGCATCCGGCACAGAGGGGTACCCATCTCTGTCTACTGGCTCCTTGATCTTTCCGGCAGGTGTGTCAACCATCTTTGTTTGTGTGTACATCTTTCGGGAGCCTGTTATCAGGTCGCCAACACCGCTGCTGGATTTATTGGGGAAATCAAAGACGATACATTTTTTATACCTTCCAAGAGGAATCTCTGATTGGAAGAGTGCATATTTAAAACCATCAACAGTTGCAAAATTGACATAACTGTTAAAGAAACCAGAGTCATGGAAATCATCAGCGCCTATATACTCCTTGCCATACTTAATGCCCATCAAGAATACGGCAAAAAGGATTAATAAGAGAAGGTGAGAAATCCTTTTGTTCATGTCTTATTTATATCTAAGAAGTTTAATAATGTCAAGGCTGGACAGGCCCTTATAGAAAATCGGTTGTTCATTGACCGTGGCATTTTTTATATTTTTTGCTGCTTCCGCAGTAACATGGATCATTACGGCCCGGCACAGATGTTTTATCAAAAGACATCGGCTTAGGCGTATTCCTACGTTGGTATTCTTTAAGGCTGTTTATTATGGCCTCAGACGCCTCCTCTGCTGTACTAAAACCTTCCCTGTAATATTTTCCGCTTGCCTCTCCTTCCATATCTATTGCCCTTTTTATTGCTTCGCTGCTGTCTGACGCTGCCTGAGCAGCGTGGATGATGCGGCAATATCCCTTTTCGCCGGGTTTTGCATTTAATGAACCCATAAATCCGCAATGGGGAGGCCGCATATCAACGTCGTTCATAGAACCCGGATGTATAGCGCAGGTCTTATCCTGCGAAAGAAAAAGGCAGCGGAAGGCGAACATCGCAAGTATGTTTACTGTCGCGCCGCGGCCGCTCATTTTTATATCCGTTATGGAAATGTTGTATCTCTCAGGAAGGCTGAAAAGCGGCCTTGGAGGCGTCTCACTGGTTTTATATCCCTCAATTATCCTCTTTGCCCTTTCATCAATGCCCTTTAGTAATTCAGCATTAAAATCATTTAGGCCTGCAAAGATGTTTTTCCTGACAACTGTATAAGAAATGATGCCCCACCATGGATCACAGCATCTGCCACCGCACTGTGCGACACATATCTGTGAGAAGAAGGATGAATTTTCTGACATACATTAAAAGTTTAACACATTTACGAATAGCATGTAAATATTACTTTATATTTTATGTCAAGTCTTATGTAAAAGGCATCGGAAGGCTGGTTAAAGACAAGTTTTTCTTTTGACTTTTCTTTTTAAATTAATTAAGATTAATTACAGATTAAGGGGGTAGTCTGGAGAAAGCCTTGAAGGTCCTCGGCATAGATACTGCTACAATGATGGGAAGCATTGGCCTGATTGATGATGAAGGGGTAATTGCAGAGTACAGCCTGAATATCAGGGCAACACATTCAGAGCGTCTGATGCCTGCAATAGGCAGGCTGCTGAAGGATTCAGGGATCATGCCAAGGGATATAGACGGTTTTGCAGTGTCTATCGGCCCGGGATCATTTACCGGCCTTCGCATAGGCCTTGCAACAGTAAAGGGGTTTGCAATGGGCTGCAATAAACCAGTGGCAGCAGTTTCCACACTTGAGGCGCTGGCCTTTAATCTTGCCTATGCTGAATACCTGATATGTCCAATCCTTGATGCGAGGAAGAATGAGGTTTATGCAGCCCTGTTTAAATCTGACGGAAAGGGGGGGATGAAAAGGCTTGTACAGGACATGGCAATAGACATGCAAACGTTTCTCAGGGAGTATGATGAGGATATAATTTTTCTGGGAGATGCAGTGGATATCTACAGGGAGAAGATTCTTGATATGTTCAAGGACAGGGCGCATTTTGCGCCAAAGAATAAAAATATGCCGTCAGGCGTCTCTGTTGCTGAACTCGGCCTTAAGAGATTAAGAGACGGGAAGGCAGCAGACCCCTCAGGCCTTGCGCCGTTTTATATCAGAAGGTCTG
Source organism: Nitrospirota bacterium (assembly GCA_016195585.1). GTDB lineage: Bacteria > Nitrospirota > CAKKRA01 > 9FT-COMBO-42-15 > 9FT-COMBO-42-15 > JACPZJ01. The sequence continues at coordinate 3,280 of JACPZJ010000027.1, forward strand.
AGGCAGAGATAAATCTGGAGAAAAAAAGTTTGGCCTTAGGGGGATAGGTGTTTTGTATTTAAGGAGGGGGAATGGAGTTTTATAGTTTTAAAATTGAATATATGAAAGAGGGGGACATCAAGGATGCGCTGAGGATTGAGCAGGCCTCCTTTTCAATGCCATGGTCAAGGGAGATGTTTCTATGTGAACTGACAGATCATCCTTTTTCGTACTTATATGTAGCAAAGGACAGGAACAATAAAATCCTTGGCTATATATGCTACTGGCTGGTTTTTGACGAGATGAATATATTGAATCTTGCAGTGGACGAAGGGCACAGGAAAAAGGGTATCGGAAGCGACCTGATAAAATTTGCGCTGATGGATGGCGTCAACAGGGGAGCAGGGACTGTGATCCTTGAGGTCAGAAGCTCTAATAAGGCGGCAATAAGGCTGTATGAAAAATTCGGTTTTAAAGAGGTGGCTGTCAGAAAGGGATATTATGATAATCCGAGGGAGGATGCGCTGCTGATGGCGCTGGATGACATTTCAGCATACAGGCAGGACGAGAGGTAGGATAAAATTGCGGATTATGGAGGTGGCAATATGGATATGGAAGAGGATATGGATTTAATAAATCATGTAAGAGGGGTTGATGAGGAATATAAGAAGATAGAAAGATTACATCACAGGCTGGATGAAGATTTAAAGAAGATGGGCGGGCGCTATTTAACCCCTGATGAAGAGATGTTAAAAAAGAACATGCAGAAGGATAAGCTGATAAAGAAGGACAGGATGACGCAGATTCTCAAGGAATATAAAATAAAGATGCAAAAAACGTAAATGAAAGTGCAGGAAAGCCTCTGGAGGAATTATTATGTTTGGTATAGGGATGCCGGAATTAATAGTAATATTAATAATTGCCCTTTTGATATTTGGCCCTAATAAGCTGCCCGAACTTGCGAAATCTATTGGAAAGGCGTTTGCAAATTTCAAGAAGGCAGCGGACGATATAAAGGATTCTATTGAAAAAGAGGTAGCAAAGATAGAACATGAGGAAAAAAAGAGCGAAGCGGTAAAGAAGATAAGCGGGGAAACGGAGAAAGGGAAAAACGGAGAATCGGAGAAGGAAGCTGTAATTAAATAAGATGCCAGAGAGCAGCCATGAAAATCAGCAATCACCCCTCAATCCCTCCCCCTCAATGGGTGAGGGAGGGGGTAAAGATAATGAAGAAGGTAAGATGCCCCTTACCGAGCATCTATCAGAGCTCAGGAAGAGGCTTGTTTGGGGTATTGCAGCAGTTGGAATAGGTTTTTTAGTTTCCTTCTCTTATTCTGACAGGCTTATCGGTTTTATTGTAAAATCTGTTAACATAAAAATTGTCTTTCTTGCGCCGACAGAGGCATTCTGGGCAGAGATGAAGGTAGGCTTTTTTTCAGGCCTCTTTCTTGCGCTGCCTGTTCTCCTTTATCAATTATGGAAATTTATCGCGCCCGGCCTGCATCCTGAGGAAAGAAGATACGGCCTTCCCTTTGTTGTTCTCTCCTTTGTATTTTTTTTAATTGGTGTTGTATTTGCCCTGATAGTTGTCCTGCCCTTTGCAATAGGATTTTTATTGAGCTATCAGACAGAATGGATGCAGCCCATGATATCCGTGGGCAACCTTGTGGACTTTTATGTGAAATTTCTCTTTGCCTTTGGCCTTGTCTTTGAGCTCCCGCTCGTAATAACCATATTATCAAGGATTGGCATCCTCACACCGGCATTCCTTTCAAAAAACAGAAAGTATGCTGTATTGGCGAATTTTATCATTGCAGCAGTATTGACCCCCACCACCGATATCTTTAACATGATGCTCATGGCAATCCCGTTAGTTTTACTTTATGAAATCGGCATTATAAGCGCGAGGATATTCGGCAGAAGGCCTCCACAATCTCAGGATCAAACTGGGAATCAGCAAGACCCTTAAGCCTGCTTAATGCCTCCTCTTTTGAAATAGCCTTGCGCCATAACAGATCAGATGTCATGGCTGTAAAGGTATTTGCAACTGCAATTATCCTTGAAAGGCGCGGTATCTCATTTCCTTTAAGCCCCTCAGGATAACCTGAGCCGTCATATCTTTCATGGTGAGAGCGGATGATAGGACTGAGATGCTGGAGGGCGGAGACATTTTCTATTATTTCAGCGCCCGTGATGGGATGCTGTTTTACTACCAGCCATTCTTCCGGGGTAAGCGCGCCGGGCTTGTTTAGAATGATCTCCGGGATTGTTACAATACCTATATCATGCAGGAGGCTTGCCAGCCGCAGGGCCTCCTTATCGCCATCATTAAGATAAAGGGCGTGGGCCATCAGAGCGGCATAATTTTTTACCTTTTCCGAATGGCTGTGAAAACACGATGTCTTTAAATTTAGGGCAGTAATAATTACATTTATATTATTGAGGTCGCTATTTAGCATCGCAGCAATCTCCATGGGGTTGGTTTCAAACTGCGCCTTCAGGACATCGCTGTAAAGATGCACCTGATTTCTGCCGGCCTCCTTTGATACATACAGGGCTTGATCAGCCCCCTTAATCAGTTCACTTGGGATTCGCGCGCAAAGAGGGAAAGAGGCAATCCCAATACTGACTGTAAGTCCTATTTCTTTTCCATCAGGCAGTAAGAAGATGGTCTGGGCGATTGCCCTTCTCAGGCGATCTCCAACTAACTTGACTCCGCTGGCATCTGTCTCTGGCAGCAGGATTGCAAACTCCTCACCGCCATATCTCGCCACAAGGTCTACAACACGAAGCTGATCCTTTAATATGCCTCCCATAGACCTGAGGACAGCATCTCCTGACTGGTGGCCATGGGTGTCATTGACCCATTTAAAGTGGTCAATATCTATCATAAGGAGAGAAAAGCTGCGATGGTAGCGGCTGGAACGGGCAGCCTCCTTAGTCAATTCTTCCATAAAGACGCGGCGGTTTGTGAGCCCTGTAAGGCTGTCTGTAGTTGCAAGCTTGACTGTATTTGCATAGAGCCGGGCATTCTCTATAGCAGCGGCAGACTGAAGCGCAAGCATAAGGAGAATGTCCTCATCTTCCTGAGTAAAAGTTTTTTCACCCTCTTTATCAACTGCAAAGAGGCCGCCGATAACCTTATTTTTTAAAATCAGGGGAACACCTAAAAGGCTTCCAATAAACAAGACGGATGGAAACGCCATCCTGCAGGACAACTGATAAAAGCCCCTTTCCCTCAGGGGGTTCTTTTACTGGAAGGTTATCTAAGGGGATATTGGTTTTAAAATACTGTATCTTCCCTGTTTCAGGATTAAGGATCATCAGGGCTGAAAGTCCGGCGCTTACAAGAGATGCGGCATGCGAGGCGAGCCGATCCATCAGAGGCTCTATTGCCAGATCAGATACGATGGTTGAAACCGCCTCACGCAAGACAGCCATTTGATATACCTTTTGACGCTCTTCCCTGTATAACAAACTCTGCTCTGCAAAACGGCTCTTAAGGTTTGCCGCCATATTGTTAAAGGCATTTGCAAGGATAGAGAGATCATCCTCTGCGTCTGCTTGCAAATTTACATCAAAGTCAGACCTCCCAATCTGCTGCGCAGCGTCAACAATTGCATTGAGAACTGTCCTTGATTTCAGGCTTAAAGACTGCATAGTTGTCCTCATCTCCCCTCACCCCTCTTTGCCAAAGAGGGGAACACACCCCCTTTATCCCCTCTTAATAGAGGGGAAAGTTTCCCCCTTTGGAAAAGGGGGATTGAGGGGGATTTTATAAAGAACGAGATACAGCAATTATGGCAACGAACATTGATAATCTTATAGAGCACGGCTGTAGGACTGAGAAAAAAGAAAAAATCTGCCGCTCC
>JACPZJ010000153.1 GCA_016195585.1 Nitrospirota bacterium
GGGACGGTAAGGGCGCTGCCGCGGCAGGTCTTAATCCAAAGCCAACAGATTTTACAGACCATTCACAGATGAGGCTGAAGAGCCCTGCGGATTTTTATAATACCATGATAAAGGGTAAAGGCGCCATGCCTTCCTTTAAAAGTTTAAAAGATGATGAGGCATGGGATGTGGTATCTTATATTATCATCTTTTCAGATACAAAGGATATGGCAGCAAAGGGCAAGGACATCTATTTCAGAGACTGCGCCTTCTGCCACGGCAAAACAGGCGCTGGCGACGGCCCTGGCGGCGCAAGCCTTCCGTTAAAGCCGAGGAATTTTGCAGATATGAAATGGATGGCAGAGCAGAAGGACGGTGCATTGTATCAGAACATGGCAATGGGGATTCCAACATCTGGCATTGCATGCGCAGCAAAGCTGAAACCAGAGGAAAGATGGAATGTGCTATCCTATATAAGGGCGTTTACATATAGTGATTAATTCTTTCAAGGGCGAGGCACCGCCTCGCCCCTGCATTATTATGCTTTCTCCACCTTCCCCTTCACACACTCTGCAAATTCTGCTGCGTCAGCAGAAATCTTTAGCTTGATTATGGGTTCTGCAAGTTTAGCAAGAATGCCATTGGCAGATACACTTGACCAGTAGGTTACCTCTGTCTTATGCTCTGATATCTTTTTTAATTCCACAGAGCCTTTTGTATAAAGATCATCGCCTGTTGCAGTCCATTCACCTTTATTTGGCGGGTCTTCTAAGGTGGTATGGGCGCGCATGATAATGGCCTTTGAAAACGGCCCAAAACTTACCATTACCTTCCAGTCTGTATCTTTTTCATTTACAATACAGATGCCTTCACAGCCCGGCACGCAGGAGCCGACCTGTTTCATATCACGGAGAAAGCCCCACACCTTTTCTATGGGCGCATTTACTTCAAAAATCTTTTTTGCCTCTGGCATCTTGACTCCGCTTATATTCCTTCTCCACTTGCAGGAGAGGCACAATATACATCCCTTCTCCCCAATGGGGAGAGGGATAGGGTGAGGGGTATTTAAAAAATAGGTATTTTAGAAAACCGCTTTTTTAAGATGCCATCAATACCGATTGATCTTCCTGCTGCTGAGGCTATGAAAATAATCTGAAGCGCAATAAAAAGTATATTCACATTTTTATTTGCAGGGCTGAGCCACTGATTACCGAGAAAGAAATTTATATTCATAAATATGCCGAATATTGCCGAGATGCGGGTTAGAAGACCGAGGAGAAGGGAGAGTCCAACAAGTATCTCTCCATATACCACCAGGTAGGAGAAGGTTTCATAATTGGGGATTGCTGTATTCAGGAGGAATGATTTATACCATAAGCTGGGATTTCCTTCTGCCCATTTTTCAAGGACGCCCTTTAAGATAGGTTTTTGCAAAAAACCGCTGGAATATTTTGAAATACCTGACATTAGAAAGAAGAAACCTATTAGAATTCTTAAAATAGCAATATAGCCAAGGTGGGTCTGCTCCCTGAAGTTTTTTATCATCTTTCATCTCCATTATTATTCTTTCTATATTCTTCTACGCATTCTAAAAATACCTCCACAATCTTAGGGTCAAAATCTGTCCCACTCCGCGACCTTATTTCTTCAATTGCATCCTCATGGGATAGGCCCTTTCTGTAAGGCCTGTCAGTTGTTATTGCATCATAGAAGTCAGCAATGGCTATAACCCTTGCCTCCAAAGGGATATCTTCACCTCTTAATCCATACGGATAGCCGGAGCCGTCGTATCTTTCATGGTCATGTCTTATTATGGGGATGATTGGTTTTAGATAATCTATATCCTTTATTATATCCACACCTATTTCCGGGTGTTTTTTTATAATAGCGTATTCCAGATCGCTTAATCTTGAAGCCTTGTTCAGGATTGCATCTTCAATCCCAATCTTTCCAACATCATGAAATAGGCTTGCCTGCTCCAGCATAGAGAGCCTGTCAGGGGCAAAGCCGAGTTTCTGACCGATCTTAATGGACAGCTCTGTCACCCTTCCGGAGTGGCCGCGGGTATATTTGTCCTTTGCGTCTATGGCTGAGGTGAGCGCTTTAATAGTTCCGAGATAGGCATTTTCTAAATCATCCTGCCTCATTTTTAGTTTTTCTGCCATTAGATTAAATTCATTGGCAAGCTGCTCAATCTCATCGTTTGTGTTAACAGAGACTCTGTAGGTGAGGTTGCCGTTTCCTATTATCTCTGCTCCTGTATGAAGGGCATGGATAGGCTTCATGATGCGGTTTGCCGCAAAGAATCCGAGGATGCCTAATAAGATTGTTAATGAGAGCGCAATGATTGCAACCTGCCACATTAATCTGTTTATTGGCGCGTATGTCTCTGACGGGTCCTGCCTGACGAATATATACCATTTCTTTCCGCCAAAGTTGATGCCGTCAGAAGAATATTTTTCCACATAATTTACAGGCGCAAATCCAACAACAGAATTTTTGCCTCCGTGTGCATCGTCTTCTGCAATTGTCCAGCCGAGCCTCCGTTTTAATATCTCAATAATTAGGGATTCAGTAATATTATGGCTCTTTATAGGATATATTGGGCAGACAAGTATTGTTCCAGCAGAGGATATTAGATTTGCATGGCCTGTTTTTCCAATCTTTATATTTGTTACTTCATTAAAGAAAAAGCTGACATCATGAACCATCCTTACTGCACCCATAAAACCGCCGGCCTTTTCATCAACAATAGGATAGACAATATCAAAGGTGTAGGTTTCTATCTTGTCATGGTAGGATACATCACTTAGATACGCCTTTACCCTGTTGCTTCCTGAAACAACATTCCACCACGATTCATTGCCGATATAATATTTCTCAGTCTTTTTAATTGAGGCGACAAGGCCGCCCTCTTTATCGTAGATCGCTAATTCAATATGATGTCCCTCGGGTTCAAAATAATTAAATCTTTTTAAAAAGCTGGATGCGCTATTTTCAACAATCTTTAAGGCAAAAGGGTCAACAGCAGAAGAGCCATTCCATCTGTTGTCTGTCTCCATCAATTCCTTTTTGATTGCATCCCTGCCTTTTCCTTTATATCCCTGATTTGCCTTGCGAAGGCCCTCTTTTATCTCATAGGCAATAGAAAGGTTGGCGGCCTCATCAATCTCATCCTCAAGGACGATATCAATCTTTTTTGCTGTCTCTCTTGCAATTACCTCAAAGCTTGAGCCAATAGATTCCCTTATCCCTTTCTTACCCTGATAGTATGTTACAAGCAGGCCAATTGCCCCTGGGATTATTGCAACAAGAAGTATTGAAAAGATAATCTTCTTTCTTAAACCTGTCTTATGAATTATTGAAGACATAAAACCAAAACCTTTTTTATTTAATTATATCAGAGGAATAATAATTATCAATATAAAAAGCAAACTAAATATTATGAAGGGGGAAGATTTTTTTCTTTATATAATCAACTCCTTCTGCTGCCTTATCCTTTATAGATTTATCTGCCTTCAGTTTTCTAAGAGGGTTACGCAATCCCTCGCCTTCAAAACCATTTTGCCTTAAAAGCGCCATCTTATCCTCTGGAATGGCATCCGGAAGCTCAACCCCTGCAAGGATACCCATTGTTAGAGTCCAGCACCGCGCAACATTGATGACATTATAACCGCCCCCTCCCAAGGCAACGAGAGGGATATTGAATCCCTTGATTTTTTGGACCATCTCACAGAAGCCATTTGTTGTAAGCTCAAGGTGTGTTAATGGGTCAGTTGCCATTGTGTCTACGCCAAGCTGTGCAACTATTGCATCAGGTTTAAAGGCCTCTATTAATGGCGGGACAACCTCGTTAAAACCCCATACAAATATCTCGTCATCTGTGCCAGGATAAAAGGGAAGATTTACAGAGAAACCCTTCCCCTTTCCAGCGCCAACCTCCTCTACAAAGCCTGTGCCGGGAAAGAGATATGTGCCGATCTCATGAAGGGAGATAGTCAATACCGAATCAGTGTTATAGAAGGCATATTGCACGCCATCGCCGTGATGTGCATCAATATCTATGTATGCAATCCTGTTGTACTTTTTCAGAAGCTCCTTTATGGCAAGCACAGGGTCATTAATATAACAGAATCCAGATGCCCTGTTCGGCATGGCGTGATGCAGGCCGCCGGCAATATTAAAGGCAGAGGCTGCCTTGCCTTCTGCTATGATTTTTGCTGCCTGAATAGACCCGCCGCTTGAGAGCAGTGAAGCTTCGCATATCCCTTTTATTATAGGATTATCACCCCATCCAAGGCCAAATCCTGATGCATTAGCAGGATATTCGCCGCTGTCTATAGCCTTTAATACATCTATATACTCCTTTGTGTGAAAGCCTAAGACATCTCTTTCCTTTGCAGGTTCAGATTCAATATAAAGTATGTTTGGAGATTCAAGTAGCCCATATCCCTTAATAAGCTCATAAGTAAGTTTTAGCCTTATCATCTTTAATGGGTGGGCATCTCCGTAGGTGTATTTATCAAACTTTTCTGTGTAGATAAAGGCAGAGGCAGGTTTAATGGGTTCAAGGGTTCGGGGGTTCATGGGTTCAAGCGTTTGTTTTATAGGGATGTTATTTCTCTTTTTTTGCATCTTCACCTGACCCCTTGAATACTTTTAACAGCCCTTCATTAAAGGGAACAGGCTCTATGTTAAAGACCTCTTTCATCTCTTTTATATCGCAGACATTATCACCCTGCAGCATGATTATCTGCTCCCATGTAACAGGCGGTTTGGGCAGGAGGGCTTCCATAATCATTGCGGCAGGCCGCATCAGGGTTACGGGGATATGAAATTTTGATTTTTTTATACCCATTGCATCAGCAATCCTGTTTATAATATCCTCAAACCTTATCTGTTCCGGCCCCGCGACGCAGAATGTCCTGCTCCTGAACTGCGGTGTTGTGATTGCCTTGATAAGGCAGGTAATCAGGTCATCAATAAAGATCGGCTGGATCCTTGATTCACCCGAGCCTATGATGGGAATTACTGGCGCTTCACGGATTATTTTGGTGAGTCTTAATATAAATTCATCACCATTTCCATATATCAGTGAGGGTCTGAAGATAATATAGTCTAATCCGCTGGCCTTGACAATCTCCTCTGCCTCTGCCTTTGTCCTGTAATATGCAGTCCTGCCGTTTTTATCTGCGCCATTGGCGCTCTGGTAATAAAAGAGCCTTACATTATTTTTTTTTGCTGCATTAATAAGGTTCCTTGTGCCATCCACATGGATGGACTGGAATGTCATCCCCTTTTCTTCCTGTATTATTCCAACAAGGTGGACGATTGTATCAATGCCCTTGCAGGCATTGTCAAGCGAGGCAGGGTCTGAAATATCACCAGCGGCAATTTCAACACCGAGGTCTTTTATTCTACCGATCTTGCTTGAGCCTTCTCTTACAACGCATCTTACCTTATGCCCTTCATTTATCAGCCTGCTGACAAGATGGCTTCCGACAAAACCAGTACCGCCTGCTATAAGTATCATCTGTTTTCCCCTTCAAAGGTGTGAGCGAGACCCCCTAATCCCAATATTAATTATAAAGAAAGACAGGGATATAAGTCAAGGAAATGTCAGTTTTGAATAACTGCTTGTTTTTA
>JACPZJ010000154.1 GCA_016195585.1 Nitrospirota bacterium
GAAAAGGACAGGGATGGATGGTGGGTTGTTGATCTCAACAGCACAAATGGCACCTTTGTTAATAAGGAGAAGATAAAGACCAGAAAGCTGGAGGTTGGCGATGAGATAACAATCGGGGATGCGCACCTTATCTTCCTTAAAGAGGAAGATGATAAGCCTGATAAAGATGATGTTTCCACTGAATTTGAACAGCCGAGAATAAACATCAGGATTCAGGATGATGCTGAGGTTGAAACCGGGAGTCGGAGGCTCTTTATTCTCATAGGTGTTTTTTTAATATTATCAGTTGGCGTATGGGGTTTCTATTCTTTTTACATAAGCAGGATGGCAAGGATTCACAGGACAGCAGAGATGATAAATAGCGAGATGCAGAAGATAGATCTGATGCACGGAGATATTGAGGCCTCAAAAAGGATAATCCTAAATCTGGATTTAATGAAAAACAGCCTGCCTGTATTAATAGATTTTTTAGCAAAGGTGCAGGAGAATCCACGCATCCTTAATGAGGTAAAAAGGGCGGCGCCTGATGTGTCATTAGCATCAATCAAAAAGGGTTTGGACAATGCAGCAGGATTTCAGCAGGATGCGGATTCCTATAAAAGGATAATGGAGCAGGTTATTAATGCAACCGAGTCCTTCAAAAAGACGCAGGACAGAAGGACATATAATACCCTTATCAGAAATTATAATATTTCATTAAATGAGATGGAGAGGGCAAAGAAGATATTTTCCCAATATCATGATGATGCAGCCAGCCTAAGCGCCTTGCTTATCTCGCTGGACAGGGTATCATCAGGCATAGCCCCCGGCCTGAGCAGGCATACAGGGATTATCCTTGATGCATCAAATAAAATAAAAGAGGATATTGCAAGATTAATAAATAATATTGAGGTTGAAAAGGCATTCTTAACGAATGTGAAGGGGTAGTTGTATGTATATGCCATTGTTGTTTATAATCCTTCTTTTACTTTCAGGAGAGTCCTTTGCCGAGGTAGCCTTTGAGCCGCCTGTAAGAATTAATGACGATCCGCCGCAAATAAATTTCCATGACACCTATTCATCAGGCCAGCGAAGTATTGCTGTTAAAGGTAAAAATGTAGCCATTGTTTGGAATGATATTCGCAATGGCAATAATGATGTTTTCTTTTCATTCGCCGGTGATGGCGGCAAAACATTCTCAAAAAACATCCGTGTTAATGATGATAATAATAGCGGCAATCAGTGGTATGCCGCAGTTGCTGTGGATGAGAAGGGAACTGCCTATGTGGTCTGGGAGGATGATAGAGACGGAAAGGGCAATATCTATTTTGCAAAAAAAGAGGAGAAGAAAGAAGGTTTTACAAAAAATATACCTGTCAGCCCTGATGCAAAATCAGAACAGGGAGGGCCTGCGATTGCAGTTGATAAAAAAGGAACGATCTATCTTGCATGGCATGACAATAGAAATGGCAATAATGATATATTTTTTGCAAAAAGCAGGAATGGCGGAAAGAATTTTGAAAAGCCGGTTCGGGTTGATGACGCTGGTAACGATGCCAGTGATCAAATCTATTCAACAATTGCAGTTGATGATAAGAATAACGTGTATGCTGCATGGTATGATTATAGAAACGGAAACTCAGATATCTATTTTACAAAGAGCAATGATGGCGGAAGGACATTTAGCAAAAGCATTAAGGTTAATTTTGGCGAGGATGAAAGAGAAAAGACAGGACAGAACAGCCCGAGTATTGTGACTGATGGCAAAGGCGGAGTCTATCTTACATGGGAGGATAAAAGAAATCCTAAGACAGGGAGCGATGTGTATTTTGCAAGGCTTGCTGATTCTGGCAATGCCTTTGAGAAAAACATCCATATAGATGATGAGGATGCAGAAAACAGCAGCCAGAACTATCCCAGCATCACGGCGAATGAAAAGGGGATTATTGTTATTGCATGGGACGATGACCGCTCAGGTTTTTCTGATATCTATTTATCTTACAGCAATGATGGCGGAAAGAGTTTTAGTAAAAACTTCGGCTTAGGCATTAGCAACGGCAAACACAGGACAGCGCCATCCATAGCCATTGATAATGATGAAAATATCTATTTGATATGGCAGAAAAGCGAAAAGGGCAAAAAAGAAAACGACATATATTTTGTTAAAGGCAGGATTAAATTTAAGGAATAAGTTGTAAGAGTGTATCTTGCTGCCACAAATTAGGGGCGGCCTTGGCCTTGCCCCGCCATTTAACAGTTGGGGTGTTCTTGCAAATGACGGATGGGCGGCATTAAGGTTTTATCCCCACCTTTTGATTTTTCCTGCTATAATAATATTTGTAACTGTACTGTCATTTAATATACTTGGAGATGCGCTGAAAGAGGCAATGGACCCGCAATTAAGAATCGGAGGGATTAGATGAATGTTAATCTGAAGCTGATGCTCATGCCATCAATTATTGCTATTGTTGTTACAATTATACTCCTTATAATAAGAGGCATTGCCTTCAGGTTTTTTAATATATGGACAAAGAGGACAGAGACAAGGATTGATGATATAGTAGTCAAGTCATTAAGGGCTCCGTCTGTCTACTGGTGCATTGCAATAGGCCTTTACAGCGGTATTGCAATATCAGAGCTTCCAGAGAGGCATCTCTTCTATTTAAGCAAAGCGCTTCATGTAATTGTAATACTCTCAATTACAATTGCTACAGCAAACCTTTTAGGAAAGATATTCAAGAACTATGTTCAGGAGTCAGGGCTTCCAATACCAACAACAGGCCTTGCATACGGAATTTTAAAAGGCACAATCATTATAATTGGACTTCTGATAATACTAACTGATATCGGCATCTCCATAACACCTCTTATCACTGCACTCGGCGTTGGAGGCCTTGCAGTTGCCTTAGCGCTTCAGGATACGCTTGCAAATCTCTTCGCAGGCATACATATACTCGTAGAGAAATCCATAAGGGTCGGAGATTTTATAAAACTTGAGACAGGGCAGGAGGGCTATGTAGAGGACATTACATGGAGGACAACAAGGATAAGGATGATGCAGAATAACATGGTGATAATTCCAAATAACAAGCTTTCCCTGAGTGTTGTTACAAACTATAATCTCCCTGAAAAGAAGATGGCTCTGTCAATTTCCATAAGCGTAAGTTATTCTGCTGACCCTGATGTGATTGAAAGGGTAGTTGCTGAGGAGGCAAAAGGCGCTATTGGAGAAGTTGCAGGATTGCTTAGTGATCCAGAACCAGTTGTAAGATTCATCCCCGGCTTTGGCGAAAGCTCGCTGGATTTTACACTGGCCTGCCATATCCGTGAATATGCTGACCATGCATCTGTTCAGCACGAATTGAGGAAGAGGATTTTAAAGAGGTTTAAAAAAGAGGGCATAGAAATGCCTTTCCCGCACAGGGTGGTTTATGTAAGGGAGGAGAAGGGGCATAAGGATAATTAATGGAGCTTGAGTTCTTAAAATCGCTCACTATTATCTTTGGCGTTTCAGCCGTTGTGGTGTTCATTCTCGGAAGGCTGAATATCACGTCCATATAATCCATCATCTGATTTTATTCTGAAAACAGGGGATGTTATCCTTTTTCTCGGCAAAAGGGAAAATGTCAATCGCGCAATAGAGTATTTTGAAGCAGGAAGATTTATCTGACCTCAAAAGCTACTGTATCAATTACTATATTTTGTTTATCAGTAAGAGACAATATATATCTGCCCTTTCTGGGTTTCCATTTGACCATAGTTTCTGAGCCTTCTATCTTCTTGTTATTTAATGCCCAGTCAAATTCTACTTCATCTGTTTCTGCCTCAAAGAATAAGAGTTGCTGCTCTTCAGGGATGTCAGGGTCAAGAGCTATTATAGTGTTGTTTAACGGATAGGTGATACGGGAATTGACAGGGGTTCTATTAAAGTAAATATACGCTTCATTTGCTATCAGGCCTGGCGGCTCAGTGCCTTTTATAAACCATTCTGTTCTTTCAGGCTCTGCCTCATCCTGAAATTTAATCCTTTTTTCTAATATTCCTGCCGGC
>JACPZJ010000155.1 GCA_016195585.1 Nitrospirota bacterium
TTTTGAATTATCCATTTCTATTGAGTTGACCGACTCCATAGGAATAGATGTGGAAGTGCGGGTTATGAATAATGCGCCTGTTGCCTTTCAAATGGCAGTTGTTAAAGAAGGAAAGCTTCTATTCAGCCGCAATGAAGAAGAGAGAACAGATTTTATGGAAAGGGTTTGCAGAAGGTATAGGGAATATTCGCATTTTAGAAATCTTCTCTTAGGGATTGATGGCAGGGTGCAAAATGTTGCCTCTGGATAATGAGCGGATTGCAAAGAACAAGGCAGATATACTTGCTGTGAAATCTGATGTTGCCAGCCTTGTTTTAATTGACAAGGGAAGATTTCTATCAGACAAAAAGAATTCCCTTTCATTAAAATATCTTCTTATACAGGCTGTTGAGGCTATTACAGATATCTGCCAGCACATCCTTGTCAAAGCAAAGGGTGCAGCCTGTGAAGGTTATGTGGATTGTATTGTAAAGGCAGGAGAAAATGGCCTGATCTCTCATCAGTTAGCCAACAAATTAAGGAGGCTTGCTGATTTAAGGAACAGCCTGATACACAGGTATTGGATAATAAATGACGAAGAACTTTATAATATATCCAAAGAAAATATTGGCGACCTTGAGGATTTTGTAAATCAGATAGACAGTATAATTAAAAAAAGATAGAAAATACTTGCACTTTTGTATGAAATAGTGTATATTTTTAACTAAGTTATGATACACCGCAGGCCTTTAGATTTGGTGAGGAAAGGTTAAAGACGATTACTATTGAATGGGCAAACGGGGATGGAAGAGGAGAATAGAAAGCTTAAGGCTGCAAATTTTAGAACACGAAAATAAAATTAAAAAAGAAAGAGCTAAATCTTTTCCAGAGAGGGGTCTTATTAGACACTGGGAAATTGAGATAGAGGCCTTTAAAAATAGTCTTAATAAGGCTTTAAAGAGATTAATGAAATGAAGGCATTAGCACACAAAGAAAGATTGGGATTAACAACTGCCCTTTCAATTCTTCTTGATGAGCTTGATGGGGAATGTCAAAGGACTATTAAACTTATTGAAAATCTACAAAGCCAGGATTTAGCAGATAAACAAACAGAAGATTTTCTTGGTGAGTTATCCGCTACTGTTACGCATCTCAGAATTCATTCAGAACAAGTGGAAAAAGCAATAGAAGAAGAGCTTGAAAAAGAAGCGTAGTAATATGTCTGGCCTGTTCTAAAACAGGGTTGGGGGACCCTTTAGAGTTTGGTGAGGAGAGGTTGTTGACTGCTGATTACGCAGATGATGTCATCTGTGCAACCAAATTTCAAAAGGAGGCTCCTCCAATGAAAGAACCAGCCATATTAGAGACACTATCAAAAATTCTTAAAAAGGATAAAAAATGACCATGGTTCTTGAAATTAATGCGAAGATGGTGTATCCTAATATTAAATATAAATAAGATGCTTTTTTGTGCCTAATTTAAGATAGCAATTGAATGAGCCAATACAACAAGCTTCTATCACAAATTCTTAACGGCAGGTCAGATGCAAACATTCATTTTACTGAGATATGCAGGTTATTGCTTAAAATGGGTTTTAAAGAACGGGTAAGGGGCAGCCATCATATATTCACAAAAGAGGGCATTGAGGAAATCTTAAATTTGCAACCAAGAGGCTCAAAGGCTAAACCGTATCAGGTTAAACAGGTTCGTAATATAATATTGAAGTATAAACTAAAAGAAGAAAATGATTAAGTATGAGGTAATCATCTATTGGAGCGATGAAGACCATGCATTTATTGCAGAGGCGCCTGAACTGCCGGGTTGTATAGCAGATGGCGCAACATACAAAGAAGCCCTTGCAAATGCAGAGGTAGTAATTCAGGAGTGGATAGAAACTGCTAAGGAGCTTGGACGTGCTATTCCTGAACCAAAGGGGCGTTTGTTATTTGCCTAAAAGCAAAATGCAATAAAAACTTACTTTTGAATATATTTTACTAAATACAATCAATCTTTTCAAGGGTTGGGGGACCCCTTTAGATTTGCTGAGGAGAGGTTGTTGACCGCTGATTACGCAGATGATGTCATCTGTGTAATCAATTTTATTAACTCTTATTAACCAAATTTTAGAGGATGATATTGGAAATGGAAAATACTACCGCAGGTTCACCTAAAACATCTGGCCCTATTGAAAAAAGAAAGATACCCTATCGTGTCAAGATCAATACTCCTGTAATTTTAAAAACAGAAGCTTTTAAATCTGAAACCATTAATGCACAGATTGTCAATATAAGCGAAGGCGGAATAGGTCTGTCATTAAATTCCGAAGTAGAGGTTCCATCCCCCTTGTCAATTGAATTAGAGCTTATGGACTTCCTTCTGCGGCTGCAAGGCGAGGTCAGGTGGGGGAAGATATTTGATGACGGAAAATATTATTGTGGTATGCAATTCTTAGATAAGGATGAGCATCAGGAGTCGCTTATAAAGGGATTTCTATATACAAATGAAGAGTATATTGATCAGAAGATTAAAGAACTGCCAATAAAAGAAAAGGCTGATTTTGAAAAGATAGAGACATTCTTTAAAAGCGATGTAAAGGGGTTTATAGAAGATTTAATTGATTTGGAACAGCATATAAAGAACAAAACCATGTCTGAAGCTGCAATCTTTGAGAAACTTACTAAGGTTAGCGATGAGATTGTTAAAAAGGGTGATAAATTAGAAAGGCAAATAGAAAAAGGGATGCTGACAAAAAAGATAAGAGATACCTTCAGGTTTTTTACTGGGCCTTGGGGGTTAAAAAGTAAAATACTGGAAAGGGCATTTACAAAACCACACGGTTACAGAGGTGATTATATGTTAATGGAAATGTTATATAATAACAAGCCCTTTTCAGAGGGGATCGGCATTTACTTTGACAGATATCTTCAGAATAACCCTTATTCCATTGCTGTTAGAGGGCGTAGAAAGAAGATAACTGAACTGCTAAAAAAATCTTTACAGGAAATAAACCTTCCATCAATAAATGTATTAAACTTAGGTTGTGGTTCCTGCCCTGAAATAAAGGATCTTTTTGATAACTTTCATTCAAAGAATAATTTCAATTTTACCTGTATAGATTTCGATCAGGCGGCATTAGACTATTCTAAAGAAAGGCTTAAATTGCTCCCAGAGAATATAAAAATAAAATTACAGAAAGAAAATGTTATAAATCTAATGAAATCACAAAAAGAGGCAGGGATATTAGGCAAACATAATCTTGTTTACAGCTTTGGCCTTGCCGACTATTTGCCCGATAGGGTATTAAAGTATCTTATCTCCACCGCTTTCTCACTCTTATATCCGGGAGGGAAGTTCATCATTGCCCATAAGGACAAAGAGAAATATAGACCCCTTCCACCAGAGTGGCTTATGGACTGGGTATCTGAGCCAAGGAGTGTAGATGGTTTTATAAAATTAGCAGAGGATTCCGGGATAAAGGATTATTCTTTTAACTTAGATTGGGAAGAATCTAATGTAATATTCTTTTTAGTGCTCACTAAAAAGGGCTGATATGGACATATTATCTTCATTAACATATTATTCTTTTTCGGCATTAGTAAACCTGATTACAAGCCTTCTAATGGCTGTTATAGTTTTTATAAAAAATTCAAAAACTACAGCTAATAGAACTTTTGTGCTTTTTTCATTGAGCGTTGCAGGATGGTCGTTATTTTATTTCCTGTGGCTGATTGCACCCGATAGGGAATCGCAAGATTTTTACTTGAGAACCTGTATGATTGGCGCTATGTTTGTTCCTGCCTTCTTTACCCATTTTGTACTGCTACAGCTTATACGCCATTGTTTGCTAAAGAAGGCGGGCCATATATGTCTTTTAACTACTGGCTCTTGCCGGGCCCTCTCTTTCATATGCAGTTAATACATTTCGGCCTTAATGTTATCTATTCACAATATCTAATGTTCCGTTCTATCAGGGAGAGCCACGGCATATTCAGAAATCAGATCATTTATGTCTTTATTGGCACCCTTATTACTTTTTCTACAGGTATGACTAACTATTTTTATTGGTACAGGATACCTATTCCACCAATTCTAACCATACTTGTATCAGGCTATACTGTGTTAGTCGCCTACTCAATTATAAAGCACAGGTTGATGGGGATAAACATTGTATTCAAAAAAGGGGCTGTTTATACTCTTGGCCTTCTTCTTGCCTTAGTCCCCTCGTATGTTATACTCTTATGGACTCAGAACATATTTTTCAAAACCATAAATATTTCCTATTCAATAATCATATTCTGCCTCCTGACACTAACGGCTATTGCCTTTTATAAAGTAAGGATAAGAGCTGAAATAGCTATAGAAAAGGTCTTGTTCGGGAATAAATACGATTATTACAAACTTCTCACCAACTTCACAAAAGAACTTGTCTCAGTCCTAACCCTTGATGAACTCCTAAACAAAATCATCAGCACCTTTACCGAGACCCTCAAGATAAAAAAGGCCTCAATCTTCTTGTTTGATGAAGATAAGAAAGCTTATGTAATGAATGCCTCCTATGGCCTTGATGAAGAAAAAAACAAGATAAAGATAAAAGGGGATGAGCCGTTAATCTCATACTTTATCAAAAAAGAGGATGTGGCCATAAGGGAAGAGGTAAAAAGATACCCTGATAATAAGGACAACAGAGAAATAATAAAATCCCTTGAGGAAATAGAATCCGAGATTGCCATACCCTTTATGGAAGGTAAAAAGGTTGTAGGTTTTTGCAATCTTGGTGCAAAGGGAGACAGGGGCATGTACTCCCATGAGGACATAGAATTATTTCTATCTCTCGGCAGGCAGGCGGCAATAGCCATACAAAATGCCCAGCTTGTGGAGAGGATAAAGGAATCAAAGCAGGTGATAAGGAGGATGGAGAGATTAAAGACCGTAGGGGATTTGGCAGCAGGCTTTGCCCATGAGATAAGAAACCCCCTTGTGCCGATAAAGGCCTGTCTCCAGCTTCTGCCATCACGATATGGCAAAGACATGGACTTTACAGAAAGGATACCTGTCTATGCCCTGCAGGAAGTGGAGAGGATAGAAAGGCTGCTAAGGGAAATAATGGACTACTCAAGGCCGAGGACGCCTGTATTTGCCGAAGATGACATAAATGAAGTGATAGAAGGGACAGTGCATTTTATTGAATATCAGGCTAATAAAAAGAACATAAAAATATTGAGGGAATATGACAAGACCCTGCCTAAGATAAGGGTTGATCGTGAGCAGGTAAAGCAGGTATTATTAAACCTGATAATGAATGCCATGGATGCGGTGAACCCCGTTAGAAGTTTACATATCGAAAGCAATAAAAAAACCGATCAGGCAGAAGTCTTCAATGTGAAGACTTCTAACGGGGTGAATGGGGATGGCAGGATAGAAATAAAAACCAGTATGGTAAAACACATACTTTCTCCCAGCGGGAAGATAGAAGAGGGCGACTATATTCAGATAGAGGTAAGGGACAATGGCAGCGGGATAGAGAAGGAGAATCTGGAGCGCATATTCAATCCCTTTTATACCACAAAGCATGAAAGCAGCGACGGCAGGGAGGGCACCGGACTGGGACTATCAATAGTTCAGGAGATAGTGTCAGAGCACTGCGGGTTTGTTGATGTTCGGAGCGAGATTGGCGCTGGGAGCAGTTTTTATGTTAACCTGCCTGTTGAGATGGCAGAATGTAAAGAGAGGAGCAACAGAAGAGCAGGGGATAGCATATAGTCTATGCCTCCATTAATATCTTTCTAATCCTCTCCTGCGTGGCCTCAACAGACTCAACACCTGTGTTTAATATGCGGCATGGCGCTGCATCAAAGAGCTGTCTGAAAAACCGCCTCTGCGCATCAAGTCTCTTTACCATCATGTATGGATTGTAATAGGGCTCATTTTTAAAGGAGCCGATTTTCCCCCCTGCGCCGGCAAGCACCTGAGATTTTCCCTCCTCAAGTATCTCTATCGCCTCATCCGGAGAAAGCCTTGCCTCTGCAGGAGATTTATTGTCCCTCCGCAACAGGATTGCCGCCTTTATTACAGCCCTGTCTACAAACTTATCAGGCCCTGCAATCCATTCAGGGTTTAATATTGCCCTTGCATTTGCAAATGCAGTAAAATCATCATTAGCAACATTTTCGCACTTGCACCTCTCAAAAAGCGGCTTAAGCTCAGGAAAACTTTTTACCATATCTGTGCGCAGGTAAAATTTCTTTTCTGATATATCTGCCATTGCAAGGCCCTTTTTATACTGCAGGAATATCCAGTCATCTGATAGTATCTTTCCAGTTGACAGCTTAAGAAGCCCCCAGAGGTGCGTGCTTTTCCCTGTTCCGGTGGGCGCAATAATAACAATACCCTTGCCGCCTACAACAGCGCAGGAGCCGTGTATAGAGTGTATATTGTGCTGCGCCTCAAGTATATCAGCGGCAATGCCGAGCGCCCAGCTCTTGCACTGGCCGTAATATTCAGTATTGATGAAGATGGCGGTTTTTGTTTCTGAGTTGTAATATGCCGAGGGCTTATAACCCCTGACGCCCATTACTGCATAGAGATAGCCATGCGGAAGGACGGTATGGCTTCTTGGCGCGGCATACCAGTTTTCCACCCAGAAGTCATAGAGATGAAAGGAGTTAGTCAAAAGCTGGACAACTATGCCGTTTATATTGGCATTCCAACGGTATATTTCAAAGCTCTCACCAAGTTTTTTTGATGCGAGATCAACTAATTCATTCCTCTCTTTTATATCAATGTCTTTTCTTGATTCAACCCTCTCTTTAACCTCTGTAATATAATTTGAAAGCATGGCAGGCCCTCCCTACATTATTTTGGTAATCTTTCCATTCCTTCCCTTGCCTCTATATTTTCACTATTGAGTTTTAATGCCTGTTCATAGCTTCTTTTTGCATCATTGTATTGGAAAAGAGACTCGTGGTTTCTGCCCATTAAAGAATAGACATTTGAAAGATAGAATGGATTATCCTTAAAGAGCATCTCTGCCTTTGACAGCAGGCCGAGGGATTGTTTGTGCTCCTTTCTTTCAAAGCGAAGCAGGGCCATAAAAAAATAAGCATAGGGATTTGACGGGCTGATGGTGATGGCCTTCTCTAA
>JACPZJ010000135.1 GCA_016195585.1 Nitrospirota bacterium
TTGCCGAGGGGTCTGTAATATTTAAGCGGAAATTCAAATAGGTGTTCACGAAAGAAGATTATCTGCTCAGGCTTGGACAGCACCTTAAAGTCGCTTGTCAAACCCAGTTCAAGGCTATGCTCGCGCAATACCCTGTCGCCAAAGGCATGAAATGTGCTTATCCACGAACCAGTAGCGCCAAATGGCACGAGTATATCCACCCGTTCCTCCATCTCTGCTGCTGCCTTTTCTGTGAATGTGAGCGCGAGTATCTCCTCTGGCCTTGCCTTTTTTTCTTTGATTAAATAAACAATCCTCTGTGTGATAACACTGGTCTTGCCAGCGCCAGCGCCTGCAATTATCAGAAGCGGTCCGTCACCGTGATGTATTGCCTCTTTCTGTTCTGGATTTAGCTGGAGGACATCTTCCTGAGAGGGTTGAATCAACGTAGTCATACTACATCCCCTTTAGATACTTTTCAGGTTCAAGGCATATTGAATCAAAATAGGTTACATCCTTTGCCGCAAAGGAGAAGCTTATATCGCTCCATTTTCTGAATGTCTTTAGGGCGTCCTCTATTTGAAAGGCCACAATCTCCTTCACATCTTCAAAGGTTATCTTGCCCATCTTGATAAATATGGAACCGAGCGGTTCCTTATTCCCATCCTGCTTCTGTTTCTCAACGGTTTTTAACAAAAAATCCGCATCTACCTTGCCCTGGGTAAGGATAATATCCCCAAGCTTGTGCCCGTAAGGTGACTGTGCGCCGATTAAAAGGCCGTCCTTAAAGGTCAATGTGCCGAGATGTATCTCTGTCTCAAGTGTAAGGACACCAGTGGGCTTCTTTGCGGCAATAATAGATAAGACATCATCAATCTGAATACCTTTACTGTTCATTGCAATATATATTACTACAAAATAAAAGCCTTTAAAAGAAAAAAAGGCTCAAGTTTTGGCTTGAGCCTTTTTTGAATGACTTATATGCCCTTTGTTATTATACAGCCGCTACTTCTTTTATCTCAGGAATCTTTTCCATCAATATTCTTTCTACGCCCATCTTCAAAGTATATACTGAACTTGGGCAGGTGCCGCATGCGCCTTTAAGCCTTACTGATACAACATTGTCTACAACATCCACGAGTTCAATGTCGCCGCCGTCCATCTGCAATGACGGCCTTATTGTCTCCAGCACTTCCTGCACCCTGTCTTTGATTTCCATCACCTTTTCGCTCACCTCAAATCACCTCCTTAAAGTTTAATGAATCCTCTTCCTTTTTTATATATGGACCGCAAACATTACAAGCCTTCCCTTGCTTTTTATTCACCTTTCAATGCCATCCTCTGCAATAATCATCATGCCCGGCTTTATTTCAATCTCCTCATTCTCGCGGATGAAAGTCCCCTCACCCTCTATGCAGTAGAATATTCCTAAGGCGCTCGGGTGCGGCGGGATCTCCTGCCCCTTTTCAAGGCATATCAAAGGGACCTTTGTCTTCTTTGACATGTAGAGAATAATCGGCATAAACTCGGGATTGAATTTAACCTTCTCTTTTATGTTTATTACATTCTCCATTGATAATTCCTCCTTATTAAGATTTTATTTATAATATACCTTATGGCAGGCAATGGAGAATGATATAAATCATAATCGCTATTCTCTATACAAACATTATAATAAAATTCGGATTACCCTGTCAAACAAATAAACAGGGGGAAACTATTCATCAGAGGGCTTCTGACACTGAGGATATTTTTCTTTGTTGCATGGGAATAGGTCTTTAAAAAACTTGACAACCCAGCCCTCCACATATAGCATTAAAGCAAATTTGTTTTAATCATTTGCAAATTTATGTTATAATTTGCTTATATCAAAAAGTGTAGAAGAGGATAAATATGTCACCAACAAAAACTATAATTTCAAAAGCCTTGCATCTTAAGCCTGTGGAAAAATCCCTTGTTATAGAAGCCTTGCTTAAAAGTCTTGATATCCCGGACCCGAAGATTGAAAAGATGTGGGCGCAGGAAGCCGAAAAAAGACTCAAAGCCTATAAAGCAGGGAAATTAAAGACCGTGTCTTTTGAGGATATGTTCATAAAGAAATAATGATGAAAATAGAGATCCTTGAAATTGCTCGCCTGGAATTTGAGGAGGCAAAAGAGTTCTATGAAATAGAACAATCAGGTTTGGGCGCAAGATTTGAGGACGAAATTCGGAATTCCCTCCTCCGTATTCAACAATACCCTCAAGCATGGCAATCTGAGCGCAGAGAAATTCGGCGGTACATCCTCCATAAATTCCCCTATAAGATACTTTACTCCATACAAGACGATAAAATCGTTGTCCTTGCATTTGCGCATTTACACAGAAAACCGGATTATTGGATTGACAGAATAGAATAACCTTAAAACACTACTATTTTTTATACAGAATGTTGTATAATGACAAACTATGTCAAAGAGATTTAATAATTTATTAAAAATAATGTCCAGACTCAGGGGCAAGAAGGGGTGCCCGTGGGACAAGGAGCAGACAACAGAGTCATTAAAACCGTTTATTATAGAAGAGGCTTATGAGGTTATTGAGGCGATTGATGAGAAGAGCCCTGAAAAGCTCAAAGAAGAATTAGGCGACCTCCTCTTGCAGGTGGTTTTTCATGCGCAGCTTGCAAAGGAGAAAAAAGAGTTTGACATGGAAGATATATTAACAACCCTTGAGGAGAAGCTGATAAGAAGGCATCCACATGTATTTGGGGATGTATCCTACGAGGATGCAAAAGAGGTCCTTGTCCAGTGGGAAAGAATCAAGAAAGAAGAAAAGGCAAACAGCAAACGAGAGTCCATGTTAGACAGCGTCCCTAAAGAGCTTCCAGCGCTCCTCCGCGCCCATCGTTTGCAGGACAAGGCATCAAGGGTTGGGTTTGACTGGAAGCATATAGATGATGTTTTTGCAAAGGTAGAGGAGGAGATAAAGGAGTTCAAAGGCGCTGTTAAAGAAAAGAAGGCTGATGAGATAGAGGATGAGCTTGGAGATATTTTCTTTGCATTGGTAAATGTGGCAAGGTTTTTAGAGATCAATCCAGAGGATGCCCTGCGAAAGACCATAAGCAAGTTTATCTCGCAATTCAGATATATTGAAGAAAAGGCAAAAGAGGCAGGCAGGGAATTAAGCGATATGACATTAGAGGAAATGGATAAGTTCTGGGAGGAGGCAAAAGGGCATCATGATTAATAAAACTCAGGTGGCAATTGTAAAGGCAGGGTCATATAATGACGATCAAGTTTATAAGGATATTAAAAGCACAGTTGACCTCCTCGGCGGCATAAATAGATTTGTCAAAAAAGGCAATAAGGTTCTGCTCAAGCCAAACCTGCTTTCTGCAAAGCCGCCAGAGGCAGGCATTACCACACACCCTGCAGTAATAAAGGCAGTTGCAAAACTTGTAATAGAGGCAGGCGCAATCCCATTTATAGGCGACAGCCCGGGGGGCAGGGCAATAAATTTTGAAAAGGTTGCAGCAGCGACAGGCATGAAGCAGGCTGCGGATGAATTGGGAATAGAGTTGGTAGACTTTAAAGATTCTGTGGAGCTGTCAGCAACCAATGGCGGGATATTTAAAAAGCTCAATATTGCAAAAGAGGCTATAGATGCAGATGTAATTATCAACCTTCCAAAGCTAAAGACCCATGTCCAGATGTTTCTGACGCTCGGCGTTAAGAACATGTTCGGCTGCATAATCGGCTTGCAAAAGGCGCAGTGGCATTTTAAGGCAGGCGTGGACAGGAAATATTTTGCAGCAATGTTATTGGAGCTTTATTCCCTGCTCAAGCCTTCTCTTACAATTGTAGATGGCATAGTTGCAATGGAGGGCGACGGTCCAGGAAGCGCTGGAAAGCTGAGAAGCCTCGGCTTGGTATTTGCAGGCTCTGATGCTGTTGCATTAGATACAGTTATATGCAATGCATTAGGCGTTAAAAATGAGGAGCTTCCAATCCTTGTTGCTGCAAAGGAGAAGGGCATTGGCATAACAGAGATGGAGAAGATTGATGTCTTAGGCGAAAGGCTTAAGGATGTAAGCATTCATGATTTTATAAGGCCGAAGATGATAGATGTTATGTTTGGGCCGAACCTGTTAAAGAAATTTCTTATGAATAATATTACATCAAAGCCAATAGAAGACAGAAAGATGTGCACCCTGTGCAGCAAATGCATTGAGGCATGTCCAACAGATATTATCAGCATTCAGAACAAGCGGCTTGAATTTAATTACAATAAGTGCATCCGCTGCTTCTGCTGCCTTGAGGTCTGCCCTGAAGGCGCAATGCAGGTGAAACAGGGGGCGCTGCTAAAGGTATTTGGTTATTTTTCATAGGCTACCACAGAAAGGATTTTGGAAATTTCTTTGCAAGAAAATAGTCTATGCCAAATGCCCTGCCTGCCTTTGTGAGCATAATAACTACATGGCTTACTGCAATTATATAGAATGTCCAGTACCACTGCCCTTCTGCATAACTTGAGGCAAAGTAGAAGTTCAATATCATTAAGAATCCGAAGAAACTGCTTAATACTGTTAGGATTCCGAATATCAATGACAATCCAACGAGTATCTCGCCGAGCATCACCTGATAGCCGAATGCCTGCCAATGCGGGATTGCAAGGTTTTCAAGAAAATATTTATACCATGGATAGGGATTCTCTTCTGCCCAGAACCTGAGCTTTGATTCAAGCCCCTTCAAAAAATTGGGATGGAGCTTCTGCATCCCCATCTCAAGCCACAGTATGCCGAGGGTTATACGCAGGATTACAGGGCCGAGGGAGTGGCTCTTGTAATCCCAGCTTTCTTTAATAAAGCCTTTCATCTATAATTTATCCTCATAGACCTTTATCTTTGCCCTCTTTTTTAAGGCATCCACGTACGCCATATATGCGCGTTCCTGCTTCTGCATCAGGAACATATCCACATTCCCCTCTTTTGCAGGGGGCTTCTGCATCTCCCCCTCCCCCTCAGAGAGGACAACGGATTCCTTTATCATCCTCCTTGCCTTCTCCTTTAAGATATCCTCCTTCATATTATTCTCAAACACCTTTGCCGGCAGCTTATTTACTTCAAGCACCTTTTTATACTGCACAGGGTCAAACTTCCCGTCCTTTTGAAAGGCAGGTATATTGCTTAATACCTCAAGCAGCTCTTCATTGCTCACCATCAGGCCCATCCGGCTGGCAGCGCTCAATATTATCCTCTCTTCAATAAGGCTGCCAATGACCATCTTTTTCAGGTTCATCTTCTCAATCATCTCATCTGAATATTTATCCTTTAGAATTTTTTTGTATGTATCTACTGCCCTGAAATATGCCTTTTTGTATTCATCAAATGGAATGACCTCGCCATCAACGGTTGCTATGACATTGGAGCCTGTTGGGTTTACAGTCCCCCTTCCCCACACAAGGAATATGGTGCCGATAAAGGCAATAATAACAATCCATAAGGTAGCTACAAGTACGCCCTGCATTCTCTCTCTTAAAAGTTTTATCATAAAAATCCTCCCTGAATTAATAATCTTTGCAGGTAATTATACTTTTATTCATGTTAAACTGCAATATTTTTTTGGACAATCTTTGTCCTTTAAGGGTTTACACATGGCCCGACCATTATAAACCTCTTTACAAAAAGGGCGGATTGTTCTATTATTTAACTAAAATGAGGTTATTATGACTCTCAAGATCGGCATTCCAAGGGCATTATACTACCATAAGTTTTATCCAATATGGCACACCTTTTTTACAGAGCTGGGCGCAGAGGTTGTACTTTCACAGCTTAGCGATAAGAATATATTGAAACAGGGCTCAGATGCTACAGTGGATGAGTTCTGCCTTCCTATAAAGGTCTTTTTTGGGCATGTCAACACCCTTTTAAAAAGGTGCGACCTTCTCTTTATCCCAAGGCTCATAAGCACAGAAGATGAGACCTATTACTGCCCGAAATTCTTTGGCCTTCCTGATATGGTAAGGGTGGCATTTAACGACGCAGCGCCGATACTTGAGCCGACCTTTAATGTAAAGGGAGAGGGCATCACTGTGGAGGAGACATTTGTTGATCTGGGCAGGTCTATTTTAAAAGGCAAAAGAGAGTCCATTGCCGCATATAAAAAGGCTGTTGAGAAGCAGTCAGGATTCCAGTCCATGGTTAATGACGGGATGATCCCTACGGAGGCGTATAAGATTTTATTTCACCCGTCTGCTTCCAATAAACTTCCCCCCTCACCCCCCTTTAATTCCCCCCTTGGTAAGGGGGGATACAGTGGGGTTAAAGGGGGAGGGAAGGGTGGGGGGATGAAGATCGCCCTTATCGGCCACCCATACAATATCTATGATTCCTTTGTCTCAATGAATATCATCAAAAAATTAATGGAACGGAATATAAGGCTTATGACAAAAGAGATGTTCAGCGATGATATTATAAAAGAGGAGATGAAGAAACTGAGAAGACCTGTTTACTGGGCATCAGGCAGGGAGATTGTTGGCGCTGCAAACCACCTCCTCTACTCGACAGAGGTGGACGGGATAATCTTTATCGGCGCCTTTCAGTGCGGGCCTGATTCGCTCTTAAAGACCCTGATTGAGAAGGAGGCGCAGAGAAACAGCAGGACGCCGCTCCTGACGCTCAGCTTTGATGAGCATTCAGGCGAGGCAGGATTGATAACAAGGCTTGAGGCCTTTCTGGACATGCTTGCTATCAGAAAAAGGAGAGGGATAGCGGCTTCGTAGCCAAGAAATTTATGAAGGTCGTAATACCGCACATGGGACATCTTGATATTGCATGCAGGGGCGCCCTCAGAAATGTGGGGATAGATGTAGTATCGCCGCCGAGGGCAAGCAATGTTTCCTTAAAGCTCGGCGCAAAATATTCGCCTGAGCTTGCCTGCCTTCCATTCAAGATTAATCTCGGAAATTTTATTGATGCCATAAATGGCGGGGCAAAGACAATAATGACCGCAGGCGGGTGCGGGCCATGCAGATTTGGATATTACAGCATACTGCAGGAGCGCATCCTGCAGGATATGGGATACAGCTTTGAGATGATAAGGGCCGATGAACCTGACAAGCTTGCTAATCTCGCAAAGACACTAAAGGAGGCAAGCGGTATAAACTCCAAGTTTGCTGCGTATAAGACAGTCTATTTTATCTGGAGAAGGGCGCACTTTTTGGATAAGATAATTAAGTGGAGCGATTTTATAAGGCCGCGCACAACAGAGAAAGGCAGGCTTACGAGGCTCTGTGATGAGGCATTTAAAATGGTGGATGCCGCATCAAGCC
The DNA here is from genome assembly GCA_016195585.1 of Nitrospirota bacterium. GTDB lineage: Bacteria > Nitrospirota > CAKKRA01 > 9FT-COMBO-42-15 > 9FT-COMBO-42-15 > JACPZJ01. Next base: position 7,291 of record JACPZJ010000135.1, read on the forward strand.
TTAAAGAGCTAAGGGCGGCTGCAAAAAAGATAAAGAAATCTTTAAAGGATATCAGGATTGACAAAAATAAAAAGCCAATACGCATAGGGATTGTAGGCGAGATGTTTATGGTCATTGAGCCCTTTGCAAATATGGGTATAGAGCGAAAGCTCGGCGACCTCGGCGCAGAGGTGGAGAGGGGGGTCTGGCTTTCACGATGGATGAATGACAGGTTCCATTTTAACCCCTTTCAGAGGAATCATATGAAGGTGGCAAAGAGGATTGCGAGGCCGTATTTAAAATACCATGCAGGCGGTGAGAGCATAGTAACAATCGGCAAGACCATCAAGTTTGCAAAGAGGGGCTTTGACGGCGTTGTCCATATAAAGCCATTTTCCTGCATGCCAGAGCTTGTTGCCCAGATGATATTAACAAAGCCATTGATGAGCACTCTGCCGAGGTAGGCATTGATACAAGGCTTGAGGCATTTATGGATATGCTGGTAAAAAGGAGACAACAGCAGGTAACAGTTTAGCCATTCTAAAGAATGACTAAACTTCAATGCAAAATGAAAATTTGAAAATGCAAATTGCAAATTTGTAAGTATGTCATTCCTGCATGTATCTGGCAGGAATCCATGTCCATGCTGGATTCCCGCTCAAAAACATTGCGGGAATGACCTTATTTTAACTTTTCATTTTTCACTTTGCACTTTGCAATTTTCAATGATGTTTAGCGGTTCTTTTAGAAACGCTAAACAGTTACAACAACAGAGGGGCTGTTAAGGACGGGTAAGATGAATTTGAGAATTATATATATTCCCGCTGTCTTCATAGCGCTCCTTCTTCTTACCGCACCTACATTCTCTCTGGATAAAGGCAATAATGATATCAGCATAATTGTCCTTGACCCTGGTCATGGCGGATTTGATACAGGCGCAAAGGGGCCGACAGGGCTTGAGGAAAAGGATGTTGCCCTTAAGATTGCTGTAAGGCTGAAAGGGCTTTTGGAAAAGAGGCTGAATGCGACAGTCCTGTTAACAAGGGACGGCGATTATTTTGTCCCGCTTGAGGAGAGGACATCCTTTGCAAACAGAAACAATGCGGATCTTTTTATAAGCATCCATGCAAATGCAGCGAGGAAGAATGCTGCGGACGGATTTGAGACCTATTTCCTCGGCCTTGAGGCGACTGATGATGATGCCAGGGCAGTTGCAATGTATGAAAACAGCGTCAGGAATATAGGCAGGGGCGATGTAAAGGAGGGCGATGATCTGAGCATCATCCTCGGTGATATGCTTAATACGGCAGTATTGAATGAAAGCAGCATCCTTGCAGAGGCCATTCAGAATGGCTTTGAAAGGGCGGTGAAGATTGAAAACAGGGGCGTAAAGCAGGCGCCGTTTATTGTGCTTATGAATGCCATGATGCCTGCCGTGCTTACAGAGATAGCCTTTATATCAAATCCTGCACAGGAAAAGAGGCTCAAAGACAAGGCATTTCTTGATAAGATGGCAGAGGCTATTTTTAACAGCATCAAGGCGTATAAAAGGTCTTATGAGACAAGGACTGCGCCTGTTGCATCCCGCGAGGGTGGAAAATAATGATACAGGAAGGGTGAAATAAGCAATATGAAGAAAAAAGAGATACGCGCTGATGGAAGACGGTGGAATGAGCTGAGGCCGATTAAGATCACGAGGAATTTTATCAAACATGCAGAGGGTTCGGTATTGATAGAGATGGGTGAGACAAAGGTCTTATGCACAGCAACCATAGAAAATAAGGTGCCGCCGTTTCTGTCAGGAACAAAAAAGGGCTGGGTAACGGCTGAATATGCCATGATCCCGCGCTCTTCACAGCAGAGGATACCGAGGGAATCCTCCAGAGGGAAGGTAGGCGGAAGGACTCATGAGATACAGAGGCTGATTGGCAGGGCGCTTCGCTCTGTGGTTGATCTGCCTGCCCTCGGTGAGCGTACGGTATGGATAGACTGTGATGTAATTCAGGCTGATGGCGGGACCCGGACAGCATCTATCACTGGCTCATTCATTGCCCTTGTAGATGCCCTGAGGCATATTTTGAAGAGTAATATGATAGATAGGCTTCCTGTAAAGGACTACCTTGCTGCTGTTAGTGTGGGCAAGGTTTACGGGACTGAGGCATTGGACATTTCTTATATTGAAGACTCTGCTGCAGAGGTGGACATGAATATTGTGATGACAGGCGGCGGAGGTTTTGTGGAGGTGCAGGGCACTGCAGAGGGCGCTGTCTTTACGACGGAAGAGATGGACAGGTTCATCACACTTGCAAAGAAGGGGATAAAGGAGATTATACAGATAGAACAGAGGCTCCTCGGCAGACTGGCGTAATGGAAATAGTTCTGGCAACAGGAAACCAAAACAAGGTAAAAGAGATAAAGGCGGTTCTAAAAGGCCTTGATTTAAAAATACTCACACTGAAGGATTTTCCCAATATACCTGAAATAATTGAAGATGGAAAGACCTTTAATGAGAATGCTGTAAAAAAGGCAAAGGGAATAGCAGGTTTTACAGGCAGGATCGCCCTTGCAGATGACTCAGGCCTTGAGGTTTTGGCATTGAATAATGCCCCGGGTGTTTATTCTGCAAGGTTTGCAGGCGAGAAGGCAAGCGATTCTGCGAATAATAAAAAGCTTTTAATCCTTTTAAATGGTCTGCCTTTTGAAAGGCGAAAGGCGAGATTTGTATGTGTTATTGCAATCGCAGGGCCAAATGGCAGGGTTTATACAACTGAGGGTGAGCTAAAAGGGCTGATTACCTTAAGGCCAGCAGGCAGGGGCGGCTTTGGCTATGACCCGCTCTTTTTCCTTCCACAGTATAAAAAGACTGTGGCGCAGCTTACGGCTGAGGAAAAGAACATGATAAGCCACAGGGCAAAGGCATTAAAAAAGTCAAAGAGGATACTGAGGGATATTGCGGCCTTAAAAAACACTTGACATGGTTAATAAGGTTAAGCTATATTCTGTGGGTAAAATTCATGCAAGCTGTGTATGAAAGGGGGTGAAGGCAGAGGAGATATATCTCCTATTCAAAGCAGAATAAAAATCAGTCAAATTAACCAAATTTAGTCTTAAAAAAAACAAAGGAGGAAATTAGGATGTTTAAGAAAAGCTTAGTAGCTTTATTGGTAGCAGCTATAGCAGTAGTATTTACAATGAGCGCATTTGCAGCAAAAGGGGATGCAGCAAAGGGTAAGACAATATTTGCCACAAACTGCGCAATGTGCCATGGCGATGCAGGCAAGGGTGATGGCGCTGCAGGCGCAGCATTAGTGCCAAAGCCAAGAAACTTCACAGATAAGGCCCTCATGTCAAAAAAGACAGATGATGACCTCTTTAAGGTTGTAACAAAGGGCAGTCCAAATACAGGTATGGCGCCTTATGAGAAGATGCTCTCTGAGGATGACCGCTGGAATGCAATTGCATTTATAAGAACCCTTGCAAAATAGATTGAAAAAAAAGTAGACATAAAAGGCCCTGCTTCCCTTACCAGCCTTTTCTCCGCAATGACGGGGGAAGCGGGAGGGGGCGGGGCTTTTTTATTTTATTAAAGGACAGGGCAATGGAGATCAGGGAGATTATAAGGAGTTTGCCGCTTTTTTCATCCCTTACCGATGAGGATATTGCTAAGACCCTTGAATCCCTGAAGGAAGAGGTCTACGACAAGGGCGAATATATCTTTATGGAGGGTGACCCCTCTGAATGGCTGTGCATTGTAAAGAGCGGAGAGGTCCGCATAATAAAACACTCCTCAACAGGCAAGGATATTATCCTTGATCTCTTTTCTCCCCATGAGATATTCGGCGGCGTTGCAGTCTTTGACAAAAAGCCCTATCCTGCCACGGCGCAGGCAATGGAACCACACACAATTGTCCTTAAGATTCCGCGCAACTGGCTTGTTTCCTTAACTGGTAAATATCCCTCCATTGCATCAGAGGCAGTAAAGTATCTCGGAAGTAAATTAAGGGATGCCCATGTTATGATGAAAAGCCTTGCAGTTGAAAGGGTAGAGAATCGTATAGCCTCTGTGCTGATGAAGCTTGCAGAAAAGGTTGGTGAAAAAGACAAAAACGGGACAAGGCTGAATATGCACCTTACAAGGCAGGATATTGCAGAGATGGCCGGAACCACTGTAGAGACTGCAATAAGGGTCATGAGCAGATTCAATAAAGAGGGTATTGTAAAATCTATTGAAGGAAGGATAGTTATAACCGACCCCAAAAGACTCGCCGAGATATCAGGCCTATAAAAAACCTATCTGATTGAGCTTAACTATATCTTTGTGCTATAATTTGCAATTAAAGAAGGATTCAAAGGTTAGAGGGTTCCAGTGTTTTCACTTGACCACTTGAATCCTTGAACCCTATTAAGGGCAAGGAAACAGACATATCATACTGTAAAGGGTGTTAAGAAAATAATAGCCTCTAAAAAGGGAGCCTATGTTAAGAAACAACCTTGAGGTCAAGATATTAAGCGTGGTGCTGGCAGTGCTCTTTCTCAGTTTTGGGACGATTACTGTTATTCAGATAAATAAAGAGTCAGCCGACCTTCTTAAACAGAATCAGGTTAAGGCAAGGCTCCTCGCCACATCTATTGAAAAGAGCATACAGAATTATATGAAAGAGGGGAGGGTGGATCTGATAAGGAGGCTGGTAGCAGATATAAGGAACAGCGAAGAGGTTGAGCGGCTTGAGATTTTAAGAAGGGACGGGACACTGGCCTTTGCAGATTTTAAGACCGTAGATGCAGTCTCGGGGACCAACGAGAAATTTAAGATTATTAGAGAAAGGGAAAGGCCGGCTAATTTTCTTGATGGCAGAGACCCTTTCCTCCCGATTTACTTTAAAGGTACAATTGAGACAGGAAAGAATGTTTCATATTATGAAACGAATGAAGATAAAGAGCTTTTAACACACCTTCAGCCATTAATTAATCAAAGGGAATGCCACAGGTGCCATGGCGCTGATGAAAAGGTGAGGGGTGTGCTCAGGATATCTACCTCCATGAAAGGGGTAAATGAGGCGATCATGACCAACCGTAACAGGGTTATAATAATCTCCCTCTCTACCATCCTGCTTGTAGGCATTGTCCTTGAGTTTCTTATCAGGAGGGTTATCTTAAAACCTGTTGACGGCCTGATAGAGACCATGGCAAAGGTAGAGAAGGGGGATCTCACAGCAAGGGCAGATGTGAATATAGATGATGAACTGGGGAGGATGGGGAGGAGCTTTAATTCAATGATTATGAGGCTTGAAGAGGCAAGTAAGG
>JACPZJ010000142.1 GCA_016195585.1 Nitrospirota bacterium
GAATCCGGTTGGCTTGACGCATTGGTAAAAGCGGCTAAGATGAGTAATGAAATTGCAGTAGTCGGCTGCAAGCTGCTTAATCATAGGAATGGGAGGATACAACACGCGGGCATATGTTTTTTTGACGATAGAGGAAGACTTAAAAGTACATATATTTATAGAGGATTCAATGCAGATAATCCTGTTGTAAACCGAGTGAGAGAATTCCATGCAATCAGCAGCGATTGCATGCTTGTAAAAAAGGACGTGTTTTTAAACGTAGGTTGTTTTGATGAAAATCTATATGATGGTGAGGACATTGACCTCTGCCTTAGAATACGGGAACAGGGAATGAAGGTTATCTATACACCGGAACCAATTTTTTACACTTTCAATTCACACAATTCATTTGTTTTACCATCAAAATGGGCAGGAAAAATAAAATCTGACTTAGATAGATTTCTACAGGAGGATGGTTTTTCTCTTCGTAAAAAAGATAATGCAATTTATATATCCCTGAATAAAAAGACTATAACTCATGTTTGATAGGTCATAGTCATTCCTATAATTTTTATTGTCTTATTCAAATTTTTGACTTTTTTCCTGTCTTAATGTTATTATTCTATCTACGAAGTCTTTATAAAAGATATTATGCTAAAAATAATCCTTGACAAGCGGCAGTTAATTAATCGGTTTTCTTTTATGATACTGATTTTTATCCTTCCCTTTGCCCATACTATGACCCTGAGGCTTTTGGCCATTTTTATCCCTGCTTTTTTGTGGCTTCTTGATATTATTGTAAAGAAGGACTTTAGGATTAAAAGGACTGCCTTTGATTTGCCGGTTCTGTTCCTTCTTGTCTGGGGATTACTCTCAACTATATTTTCTGTAGATATTAAATACAGTTTTAAGGAATACAGGGGTGATATGTTGATAGGCTTTTTGCTTCTCTATTCTTCAATCAACAATATAAAAGAACGAACTGTGGAAAGAATATTGGATTTATTGGTTGTTGGTGCAGTGGTGGTTTCTATTTATGGCATATTGGAATATAAAGGCCTGATAGGTCAGATGGAGTCCCCCGGCAGGGTAGATTCTATTACACCTGATTATAATTATTTCAGCACTTATCTTATACTTGTGTTACCGATTTTATTTTACAGATTTTATATGAGCAGCGCTAAAATGAGGGCCATATATTTTTCTGTAACCCTTATAGCAGCAATCGCATTAATCCTTACCTTTACAAGGGCTGCGTGGATTGCTGCATTTGCAGAGATAGCGCTCTTTGGAATTTTTATAAACAGAAAGGTGTTGATAATATTATTTACAGTTGTTATTATGAGTTTTATCATTATGAATTTCAAACACATGATTCCAATAACGACCTCTGAATCTTTGAAGATGCAGGTAGTCCATCCAGCATATTCCTATACCGATAGGATGGAACTCTGGAGATTTGGTATAATGCATCTGAAAGACAGGCCTGTTTTTGGCTTTGGTTATGGCAGGGCAAATTTTGCAAGGGTCTATCCAGAATTTTTCAAGAGGAGCATTTTATTATTTCACACGCACAATACATTTATAAACATCGGCCTTGAGCTCGGGATACCAGGTCTTATCGCATTGCTCTGGCTGTTTTGGGTAATATTAAAATCACTATGGAAGGACTGGAAGGATAAATTGAATGAGAATAAGATATTGTCTTTTGCTATTTTTGTTTCTGTTGTTGGATTCTTAGTACGCATACAACTTGACCATCTTTTGGTGGATGAGATGGCATTGATGCTGTGGTTATTGGTAGGGATAGGATTTGCAATTTCAAATCAGTGGAGGTATAGAATAAAATTATGAGGATATTAATTACAGGCGGTGCAGGTTTTATTGGTTCGCATCTTTGCGACAAGCTTCTTTCTGAGGGCCATGAGGTTATTTGTATGGATAACCTTATAACAGGCGATACAGCAAATATTGCCCACATAAGGGACAAGAGATTTTCATTTATCCATTATGATGTAACAAACTATATTTACGCGGATGGCAAGATAGACGCCATACTCCATTTTGCAAGCCCTGCAAGCCCGATTGATTATCTTGAGCTTCCCATACAGACCTTGAAGGTCGGCTCCCTCGGCACGCACAAGGCCCTCGGCCTTGCAAAGGAAAAAGGCGCAAGATTTCTCCTTGCCTCAACATCAGAGGTTTACGGCGACCCCCTTATACACCCTCAAAAGGAGGACTACTGGGGAAATGTCAACCCAATCGGCCCAAGGGGTGTATATGATGAGGCAAAGAGGTTTGCAGAGGCAATTACAATGGCATATCATCGGTATCATAAAGTTGATACAAGAATAGTGCGTATATTTAATACCTATGGCCCAAGGATGCGTATAAGAGACGGCCGTGCTATCCCTACATTTATCAGCCAGGCATTAAAGAATGAGGATGTTACTGTGTTTGGCGACGGCTCACAGACAAGGAGTGTCTGTTATGCCTCTGGCCTTGTGGACGGTATTTACAGGCTTCTTATGTCAGATATTACAACACCTGTTAATCTTGGAAATCCTCACGAAATGACCCTTCTAACTATGGCTGAAGAGGTTATAAAGATGACCGGCAGCAAAAGCAAGGTTGTGTTTAAACCCCTACCAGAGGACGACCCAAAGGTCCGCCAGCCTGATATTGCAAAGGCAAAGTCACTATTAGACTGGGAGCCGAAGGTCGGTCTTGAAGAGGGGTTGAAAGAGACAATAGCTTATTTTAAAAAGAAATTAAAAAATGAGTAAAATTCTAAGCACTAAATTCTAAACAATATTAAATGACAAAATTTAAAAACAGTCTTGAACATTTGAATTTGCAATTTTGAATTTGTTTGGGATTTAGATATTAGGATTTGGGATTTGTCATTGACTTTTAAAGGAGGTTTACAGTGAAGATACTTGTTACCGGCGGTGCAGGGTTTATTGGTTCGCATATTGTGGATAGACTTATTGAAGAGGGGCATGAGGTTGTCGTCGTAGATAACCTTGTTGCAGGTAAAAAGAAAAATATAAATGAAAAGGCAGGTTTTTATAAAGTGGATATATGTTCATCAAAATTGGAGAAGATATTCAAGAAAGAGAAACCTGACTTGGTCAATCATCATGCTGCCCAGATAGATGTAAGAAAGTCTGTTTCTGACCCTGTTTATGATGCAGAGGTGAATATCCTCGGCATGATAAACCTCCTGCAATGCTGTATTAAATATAGTGTAAGAAAGGTAATATTTGCCTCATCAGGCGGCGCAATCTATGGTGAGCAGGAATCTTTTCCAGCAACTGAAAATCACCCGTTAAGGCCTGTGAGCCCCTATGGTATTGGAAAACTAACAGGGGAGAAGTATCTATATTACTATAAGATCAATTATGGCCTTGATTATGTGAACCTGAGGTATGCAAATGTATACGGCCCGAGGCAGGATCCCTTTGGAGAGGCAGGTGTGGTTGCCATATTTGCAAATAAGCTGTTAAATGGCGAGCAGCCTGTTATAAATGGCAATGGAAATCAGACAAGGGACTATGTATTTGTAGAGGATGTGGTAGAGGCGAACATGGCTGTTATGCAGAAAGGGACGGCTGAAGCCTATAATGTAGGCACAGGCAGGGAGACATCGGTGAATGAGCTTTTCAGGCATCTTGTTGATATAACAGGGGCTAATGTTAAGGAGATACACGGCCCGGAGAAGAAGGGCGAGCAATTGCGAAGTGTGCTTGATTATGGTAAAATTAGCAAAGAATTTGAATGGGAGCCGAGGGTGTCCATTGAAGAGGGACTTAAAAAGGCAGTAAACTATTTTAAAAACAATAAGTTGTAAATATTTGGCTAAAGGCTTGTAGGGGTTTATTCCATGGCAGTACCTTTACAAAAAAAGAAGATGCTCGGCGAGATGCTGATAGCCGAGGGCATTATTACCCGCGATCAGCTTGAGAAGGCCCTTGCCGAGCAGAAGCTCCATGGCGGTAGGCTGGGCGCTGTCCTTCGCAGCATGGGCTATGTAACAGAAGAAGATATTATAAAGGTTCTGGGCAAGCAGATGGGCATCTCCCACATGGCCCTTGATAATATAATTGTAGACCCGCAGATCGTAAAGATGATACCAGAGACTGTAGCGAGAAGATACCAGGTAATCCCATTATATAAGAAGGGGAATATTATTACCCTCGCTATGGTTGACCCTTTGAATGTCTTTGCAATAGACGATATACGGCGGATGACAGGCTGTGACATTCAGGTAGTAGTCAGCACTGAGAGGGATGTCTTAAGGGCAATAGAGCGTTTCACCACAGTTACTACATCAATGCAGGAGGCAATGAAGGATTTTTCTGCTCAGATAATAACAGAAGATGCTGCGGAAAGACCGCAGCTAACTGTTGAGACATCTGCTGAAGATGCCCCTGTTGTAAAGTTTGTAAATATGGTAATCACTCAGGCAGTGCGCGATGACGCAAGTGATATACATATTGAGCCTGAGGCGGACAGCCTGAGGATCAGATACAGGGTGGATGGGATTTTGCATGAGGTAATGGCCCCGCCAAAACACCTTCAGGCAGGCATCAGTTCAAGGATAAAGATATTGTCAAATCTGGATATTTCAGAAAAGAGGCTGCCTCAGGATGGAAGGTTTGAGATGAAGATAGGCGAGAAGGATTTTGATTTCAGGGTTTCAACCCTTCCAACTATTTTTGGCGAGAAGGTCGTTATGAGGCTCCTTGATAAAAGCTCTATCCTCCCCGGCCTTAATGAACTGGGATTTTCCACAGCAGGTTTGAATAAATTTAAAAAGATGATTACAAAACCCTATGGATTTATACTCCTCAGCGGGCCGACGGGCAGCGGTAAGACAACTACCCTTTATTCCGCGCTCAGCACAATAAATTCAAAGCAAAAAAATATAATAACAATAGAAGACCCTGTTGAATACCAGCTTAAGACTGTGAATCAGGTGCAGATAAATCCAAAGGCAGGTCTTACATTTGCAAACGGCCTACGTTCTATATTAAGGCAGGACCCTGATATAATAATGGTCGGCGAGATCAGGGATAAGGAGACAGCAGTCATTGCAATACAGGCGGCCTTAACAGGCCACCTGGTATTTTCAACCTTACACACAAATGACGCGCCGGGGGCAGTGGCAAGACTTATTGACATGGGGATAGAGCCTTTCCTCATTGCCTCGTCTCTTATGATAGTAGTCGGCCAGCGCCTGTTGAGAAAGGTCTGCCTGAAATGCAAAAGGGTATATAAACCTTCACCGGAGCTTATAAAAGAATTGAGGCTCTCAGAGATGAAAGACATTACCTTTGTAGAGGGTGAAGGCTGTCATGAGTGCAGGGGCACAGGTTATTCAGGAAGGATTGCTATATATGAGGTATTGACAATTGATGAGGCTATAAGAAATCTGATTATTACAAAGGCATCATCTACAACTATACGGGCTACTGCCCTTAAATCAGGTTTTATTGGTTTAAGGGAGGAGGGCCTTGAAAAGGCTATAAAAGGAATCACAACACTTGAAGAGGTCATGAGAATAACTCCGGAGATTGAGGAGTAGGGGCGAATCTTGTATTCGCCCCAGTGAGGGCAGAAGGCATTGGTATCTGTATCGGCTTTAACCTTTTGCCCTTAGCCGTTTGCCTTTAGCCATTTAAATAAGCCCCAGTGAGGGCGATCACAAGGATCGCCCCTACAATTTTTATCCCCCCATTTTCTCCTTCTTTAATCCTTTCTTTTTGTTCTTATTTTCCATAACTTTGACATAACTTATCCCCTTTGATATACTTTAAATATTATGCCGTTTTTTCATTATAAGGCGAGGGATAAATTTGGCGCCCTCTTTGAAGGGACAATAGAGACCGTAAACAGGGAGCTTGTTGCTACCCAATTAGACGGCCTCGGTTATATACCTGTCTCTATTACAGAAGAAAGAGAAGGGATATTCTCACCAGAATTTCTCCAGCAATTCACAAGGATTACACCACAGGACCAGATCATCTTCAGCAGGCAGCTTGCAACATTAATCAGCGCAGGCCTGCCTTTTATTGCAAGCTTTGAAACCCTGATAGAACAGACAGAAAATCCACGGTTAAAAAAGGTTATTGCAAAGGTGAAACAGGATGTAGAGGGAGGAAGCACCATTGCCGATGCCCTTGAAAAGCATCCGAAGGTATTCAGCAGCTTATATGTAAATATGATAAGGGCAGGCGAGGCAGGCGGTGTCCTTGATGAGATACTAAACCGCCTTGCCTATCTCGCAGAGCACGAGGCAGAGACCCGTGCAAGGGTAAAGGCAGCGACAAGATACCCTATAATTGTTATTGCAGCAACAGCCATTGCCTTTATTGTACTTATGACCCTTGTTGTGCCGCGGTTTGTAGAAATCTATGCAAATTTTAAAGGCACCCTTCCAATGCCTACTCGTGTATTAATATGGCTCAATAAATTTATTAAAAATTACTGGTATCTTATTATTGCTTCTTTTGCCGGCCTGATCTTTGGGATGCGCTGGTATATAAATACCGAGGCAGGAAGGCTGCAGTGGGATAATATTAAAATAAAATTGCCGATATTTGGACCCATATTTTTAAAGTTAGCGATGTCAAGATTCTCAAGGATATTTGCTACCTTAAACAGGAGCGGTCTGCCTATATTACAGACCCTTGATATTGTCTCTGCAACCATTGGAAACAAGGTAATATCAAGGGTTATTGATAATGTAAGGGACAGTGCGAGGGGCGGAAAGGGATTGGTTCAGCCCATGCGCGTAAGCAAGGTCTTCCCGCCGATAGTTACCCGCATGATGGCAGTGGGTGAGGAGACAGGAAACATGGATGAAATGCTGGTGAAGATATCTGATTATTATGATACGGAAGTTGAATATGCAATCAAAAATCTCTCTACCCTAATAGAGCCGATACTCATAGTGATTATTGGCGGTATGGTCCTCTTTTTAGCTCTGGGTATATTCCTGCCCATGTGGAATATGATTTCATTAATGAAAGGATAGTGCTAAAGGCTAAAGGCGAATATTATGTCTTATCAAAAAGGTCTTGGCGTTATAGATACAGTAATAGTTGTTTTAATTATCTCTGTATTTATAGGGGTATTTATTCCAAGATATTATCGCATAGCCAGAGAGTCGCAGGAGATTGCCCTTAGGGCAGGCCTGAATAACATAAGAATGTCGCTGGATCTGTATAAACTCCATAACGGCGAATATCCAAAAGACCTGCGCGAATTAATAACAAAGAAATATACGGCGCCATATAAAGAGGGCACAATATTTAAAGAAGAATACCTGAATGCCCATAGCCTTGATGAAGAGGGTTACCCCTTGGACCCCTTTGACAATAGGTTTAAATACGACCCAAATACAGGTAAGGTTTCATCTGGTACCGCAGGATATGAAAAATGGTGAGGATATTGAATCTTGAAGCTATTAAAAACACAATACTCTATTTATCAAGAAAGAGGATAGAGCTTAGCTTGATAATCTTTATTCCCGCCTTCCTTGCCCTCTTTGCCTTTGGCTCTGCCTATATTGTGCAGGATATTATCTTTACAAGTCTAAACAAAAATATCATTTCCATATCTGAAGCAACATCTGCAAGAGGCAATGTAAATATTGTTTTATTGGTCAGCACATTAACAGCAATAATTACCGGCCTTATCCTTGCCTATTCCATCCTCCTGCCGATAAAAAGGATATTAAAGTCTTTAGCCGTAAGCCATCAGCCGTCAGCCGACCGAGAGGTTATACCGGATAATATCCTCGGAAGGGATTTCAGCCTGATGGTTACATCCCTTAATAAATATGTTGATATACTGGAGAGCATGTCAGGAGGGATCATTACAGTAAACAGCAGTGGGATTGTAACAACAGTAAATCCCTCTGCAGAAATAATACTCGGCTATTCTTCCACTGAACTTATAGGAAGGGCAATAGAGGAGGTAGGGGGGGAATTAAAGGGGGGTGAGGGGGGATTAAGCGACTTCAAAAAGATTGTCTATGATTCATTAAGAGACAAGAGGGTCTATTCCTCTGAGGAGATAAATATAGTAACAAAGGACAACAGGCATATTTCCTTAGGCGCTACTACATCCCTTCTTAAAGACAGGGATGGTGTACTAACAGGTATTGTTGTGAACTTTAAAGATTTATCAAGGATAAAGGAGATACATAATCAACTGCAAAGGGCAGACAGACTTGCAGGCATCGGCAGTATTGCAGCAGGGGTTGCCCATGAGATCAGAAATCCACTCGGCGCAATAAAGGGTCTGGCCCAGCTTTTATCTGAGGAATTTAAGGGTAGTGAGAGGGTAAAATACATAAATACTATTATCAGCGAGGTTGATAGATTAAATGTTGTTGTAGAGAACCTGCTGAATCTTGCTAATCCCGGCAGGGCGCAGCAGAAATTGTGCGATATTAACGAGACTATCCACAATGCTGTGAATTTATCAAGATATTATATTATAGAAAAGGATATTCAGATTTTTGAGAAATATGATGAATCTTTGCCAGAAGTGGCAGCAGAGGGCGAGAGGCTTTATCAGGCCTTTATTAATATTTTAATGAATGCTATTGAGGCTATTGATAAACAAGGAAGGATATGGATAAGCACAAAGTTAAAGGACATCTCTATTTTGATTGATTTTAGCAACAGCAATTCCTATATCAGTCCTGAAGACATAAAGCATATATTTGATCCATTTTATACAACAAAGGATAAAGGCTCAGGCCTCGGCCTTGCAATAACACATCAGATTATTAATGCAAGTAAAGGAACTATCTCTGTAGAAAGTGATAATGAGGGGACGCATTTTTATGTTACTTTGCCTGTTACCCCTCAACCCAACCTTCTCCCTGTCTGCCCCGTGTCTGCCGACAGGCAGGGACAGGCAGGCCCATAGGGGAGAAGGGGTAAAGATGAGCGGGAGAGGCGCAACATATATCCCCTCTCCCCTTGTGGGAGAGGGTTAGGGTGAGGGGTATATAAGAAATGCCAGAGATAATCAAAATCTTAATTGCCGACGACGAAGAGTCCATGCGCTTTTTCTTATCAGAGATGCTCAAGAAAGAGGGCTATCTTTTTGAAACTGCTGTAGACGGCGGGGATGCACTCAGCAAGATTAAAGGCAGCAGCTTTGACATTGCAATTGTGGATTTAAAGATGCCGAAGCTAAGCGGCATGGAGCTTCTTTCAGAGATAAAAAAGGTGTCTCCTGATACTCTTGTAATTATAATAACAGCCCATGGAACACGAAATATTGCAATAGAGGCAATAGAGAAAGGGGCATACGACTATTTTACAAAGCCATTTGATGTAAATGAGATGAGGATTGTGATTAAAAGGGCAGTGGAAAAGATTGGACTGCAAAAAGAGGTTAAGAGCCTTAAAGAATCACTCTCTGAAAGATATGGGCTTGGGAATATTATTGGCGACAGCCTTCCGATGCAGAAGGTATATGACCTTGTAAGAAAGATTGCAGATACAGATATCACCGTTTTGATTACAGGCGAAAGCGGAACAGGAAAAGAGCTTATTGCCCAGACTATACATTATATGAGCAATAGAAAGGATAAGCCCTTTGTAAAGGTGAACTGCGCTGCGATACCTGAGACCCTTTTGGAGGAGGAGCTATTCGGCCATGAAAAAGGCGCATTTACAGGCGCGCATCAGCAAAAGCCTGGAAAGTTTGAAATAGCAAATAATGGCGCTGTCTTTCTTGATGAGATTGGAGACATGACCCTTTCTACTCAGACAAAAATCCTCCGTGTTATTCAGGAGAGGGAATTTGAAAGGCTCGGCGGCATCAAGCCGATAAAGGTGGATGTAAGGCTTATCGCTGCAACAAACATGGACTTGATGAAGGCGATTGCAGAAGGCAGGTTCAGGGAGGAATTATACTACCGTTTAAATGTTATGCCGATTCATCTTCCGCCATTAAGGGAAAGGCAGAGCGATATTCCATTATTGGTAGAACATTTTATTAAAAAATATAATAAACGTTTTAATAAAAATATTAAGGGAATAATGCTTGAAGCCAATGATATCCTCCTAAAATATGACTGGCCCGGTAATATAAGAGAGCTTGAGAATCTGATACAAAGGGGTGTTGTCCTTGCAAAGGATGAGATAGATTCCGAGATAATAAAAAGCAGCCTGCCCTTACCCCCCTTTAATTCCCCAACCCCTCTATCTCCCCCCTTAGTAAGGGGGGAATTAAAGGGGGGTAAGGGATACAGAGGG
>JACPZJ010000143.1 GCA_016195585.1 Nitrospirota bacterium
TATTGATGCGGTGTTGACATCAAATAGTATCCCCAGTGTATTCAATATGTTCCCGTATATCTCATAGCTTGTTATGTCAAAGCTGAGGTCTGTGCTTACATTAAATAGCGTAAGGAGCTGGGAAAATCGCTGTTTAAACATATTCTGGGAATAGGTATTCTTCAGGAGATGGTTTGCGCTGGTACTAATATATCTGCATGCTGATTTTAGAGAGGTTATATCTGAAAATCGGAGCGATTTTTTAATGGCGAGTATCCGTGAGCTGTCTATCCCTGACTTGCCAGAGTCCCTTATAAAGTCTGTAAGATCCTTATATGAAAAGAATACCTGTCCCCCTAATATAACCACATGGTGCTTTTCATCAAGTGCAATCGGCACCGCAAAACTATAGAGATTGGCGTGGCACTTAAATATAAAAGGCTCCCTCTTTTTGATTGCCTTTTCAATACTCTTGCCGCAGTGATTATAGCATAGGGATGCGCCCAGCGGATTCTCCCTCACAATCTTGCAAATCTCATTCTCATTGCTGGAACGGCAGAGCAATCTGCCAGAGGAATCATGGATTAACAGGGCAAATCCTATAATAGAGGAGAAGCTGTCCTGTATCTGCTGCCATGTAGATATACCAACAAGCTCTGTTAGTGATTTAGAACTGCCATCCATAAAGGATCTCCTGTTATTTAAAGTGTCTAAACTCTACTACACTTTTTTTTCTTATTCAAGGGAAAACTATTGTGTAAAATATTGTCTTCCATCCCTTCAGGGGAATGGGGTATAATATAAAATCTAATAAGACAAGCGACAAACAGACCTTTTTCCCATGTATTATATAAGCAATCTTGATGCCAGTTTTGTAACTTATTGAAATTGCAGGATTTTGCAAAATGCCAGTGTGAATAAAAGTATATAACTATGGTATAACAGGTAACAAATTAGGTAAAACTTTTCCTATGAGTAAGTTCAGGTTAATATCAGAATTCAGGCCTCGCGGCGATCAGCAGGGGGCAATAGATGCCCTAACAGAGGGGATGCTAAAGGGAGTAAAACATCAGACCCTCCTCGGCGTTACAGGCTCAGGCAAGACCTTTACAATGGCAAATGTTATTGCCAATATAAATAAGCCAACCCTTGTTATGGTTCATAACAAGACACTGGCCGCGCAGCTCTTTAATGAATTTAAGGCCTTCTTTCCTGAAAATGCTGTTGAGTATTTTGTCAGCTACTATGACTATTATCAGCCAGAGGCATATATACCTCAAACAGATACATACATAGAAAAGGACTCATCTATAAATGATGCAATAGACAGGATGAGGCACTCTGCAACATCATCCTTATTTGAAAGGAATGATGTTATTATTGTTGCATCTGTGTCCTGCATATACGGCCTCGGCTCTCCAGAGGCATATCATGATATGCTCCTCTTTCTTGAGGAGGGTATGCAAAAAGAGAGGGAGGAGATATTAGCAAAGTTAGTTGAGATGCATTATCAGAGGAATGATATTGATTTTCACCGCGGCACTTTCAGGGTGAGAGGAGATATTGTAGAGATATTTCCATCATCATCTGATTATAACTGCATAAGGGTAGAGCTTTTTGGCGATACTGTTGAGGCGATTTATGAGGTTGATCCATTAAGGGGACAGATATTGAAAAAGCTGCCAAAGATTGCTGTATACCCTAACAGTCATTATGTTATCCCAAAGTCGCGGCTTGAGTTTGCATTAGAGGGCATTAAAAAAGAGCTCGCTGATAGGATAAAATACTTTGAAGACAGAAATATGCTTATTGAGGCGCAGAGGATAGACCAGCGGACAGGCTTTGATCTGGAGATGATAAAGGAGATAGGGTACTGCCATGGTATAGAAAACTATTCAAGGCATCTAAGCGGAAGGAAGCCCGATGAGCCGCCGCCGACACTAATTGACTATTTTCCAAAGGACTTTCTCCTTATTGTAGATGAAAGCCATGTAACGATCCCGCAGGTAGGCGGCATGTGGGCCGGAGACAGGTCAAGAAAGAAGAGCCTTGTGGAATATGGTTTCAGGCTCCCCTCTGCATATGACAACAGGCCATTGACATTTAATGAATTTGAGCTGGTTGTAAATCAGGCGATCTATGTCTCTGCAACCCCGGCATCTTATGAGTTAAAGAAGAGCGAGGGAAAGGTTGTAGAGCAGATTATCAGGCCAACAGGGCTAACGGAGCCGAAGATCACTGTAAGGCCGGCGTCCACACAGGTGGATGGCCTGCTTAAAGAGGTGCGGAAGAGGGTGGAGAAGAATGAAAGGGTATTGGTTACTACATTAACAAAGAGAATGGCAGAGGATTTGACAGAATATTATCATGACATTGGCATCAGGGTGCAGTATCTGCATTCTGAGATAGACACCCTTGACAGGGTAGCAATAATCCGCAATCTTCGTGCTGGCGAATTTGATGTGCTTGTTGGTGTAAATCTATTAAGGGAGGGCCTTGACCTGCCAGAGGTATCGCTGGTTGCTATTTTGGATGCGGATAAGGAGGGTTTTCTCCGTTCCTATCGCTCACTTATCCAGACTATTGGAAGGGCATCAAGACATATAGCAGGAGAGGCGATTATGTATGCAGACAAGATTACTGACTCCATCCAGCAGACGATTAATGAGACAGCGCGCAGAAGAAATCTGCAGATGGAGTATAACAAGGCAAATAATATCACGCCTGAGGGGATCAAAAAGGGGATATATGAAATTCTCAGCGATATTTCAGAGCGTGATTACTATACTGTGCCGCTTGTAAGAGAGGAAGCAGCGGATTACATCCCTGAATCCGAAATACCCGCGATAATCAGGAGCCTTGAGAAGGAAATGAAAGAGGCTGCAAAGGCGCTTGAATTTGAAAAAGCAGCAAAGCTGCGGGACAAGATAAAGGCATTGAAGGAGAGGGAAATAGCGATTGGGGTGAAGGAGTAGGGTATATAATTTTTGTTTGACAACACCCCTGCTCTGAGTGATAATTACAATATGAGAAAATTTTAAAGAAATGCCTGACGAGGTGATATTTGAAGGTTGCAGAACTTGTATTAGAGTATTTAAGAGTGATTTTATCATGGCCTTTTATAATTTTTATTGTTTTAATCTATTTTATGAACTCCCAGAAAAAGGCCATTACTCGTTTAATAGATAGAATTAAACAGGTTAACTTTCCTGGTGGAAGTGTTGAGACTGAGAAATATGACTCAGAACTTCCAAAAGAAGTGAGTAAATCTGTGCTTTCTTCCAACTCCGATATGACTAAAAGGGTAGAACTTTTGGAGGAAGATTTTAATAAGTTTATCCTTTTAAGCCTACAATCAAACAAAAGAATAATAGATAATCTTATAAATGCAATATGGAGAAAGGATAGGCCACGGTTATTAGCCGATATCGTTGGAGGGGAAACAACGGTTTCTTTATCAGAGAAAGAACAGGCAATAAAAAATCTTATAGATCCAAAAGCTCTTGAAGACATGGATTATATTAAAAGAGTACTAAGTAATAAATCTCCATCGCGCGAAGAAGTTATGCAGGCATATATTAAATCAAAGTTTCTTTTAGATTATCTTAATGGAATAGCAACACACCGATAAAATGAAAAAATTTATTTCCACTTAGAGGTTTAAAATGAAAGAGGCAGTTTTAGAAAAGTTTCACTGTCCGCTTTGCGGATCTTTCCTTATTTCCCTTTTTATGTGATCCAGTCGCTTAGCCAAATTATATTATTTTCAGTTTTTTCTGTTTTTATATTTGAAAGTAGTTTTAGCAGCGCCTTAATAATTGTGCCTATTGGAAGTTGTTTGGTAAGAATAATGCCGCTATGTTTAATGCCCTTTTTGATACAGTCAGAATGGAGCCTATTGAAATCAGCAATATTGCAGCTAACGATAACCCTATTTTCTGTTGCGGCATATCTGAGTTGCTCTATATCAGACAATCCCTTGTTGCCTGCCTCTTTTGTAGTCTTGGCATTATAGCCTCTTAATTTTAAAGCCTTTGCAATTTCTTCATGAACATCTTCATCAAGATAAAGTTTTATCATTGCCTGCAGGCTCATCTTACATAATCTTCTTCATTTTCAGCTATATCCTCTTCTATTTCAGCCTGATTATCGTAATAATAAGAGAAGGCATCATAAACCTGAGCTGGTGTTAGATGCGAGAAGCCTCTAAGTATTTCTTCTATTGACATGCCAGTCTTATACCACTTGATAATAGACCAGACAGGTACCCTCGTCCCTTCAATTATGCTCCTCCCACCGCACACCCCTTTTTTATGGGTAATGTATGGATGGGATTTTGATTTTTTAACTGCGAGTCCCATTTTACACCTCTGCTTATGACTGTTTATAAAGATACATCCCTATTACCATTCCCAATATGCTCATCAGATTAATTGAGAATGTAAAACCGATGGTAAAGGTGATGATTCTTAGGTTCAGTGTAAACGGTGGATCAATACCGATTCTGAATCCCTTAAGAAAGATGCTTCTTAATGGGCCATCAGGCGCTACTATACCCAGTATCTCGCCGAGGATGCTTCCTAAAAGACCGCCGAGCAGGATAAATACAATAAAGATCCAGAAGTTTCTCTTTAAAAATGGCATACTCACCCTCCGATATATTTTACTATAAGATCTCCAACCTCTGTTGTCGACATCCCCATTTTGCCGGCGCCGAGGTTCTTAATATCCTTGCTCACTGCCTTCATCACAGCCTTTTCAATATCCAATGCAGCA
>JACPZJ010000144.1 GCA_016195585.1 Nitrospirota bacterium
GCGTGCTTGCCTTGTATCATTGGCATATAATTCAAAAACAGGCCCAACCGATCTATTAGGTACAAAGCTCAAGGCAGCAATTACGAATGACAACCGCGCTGAAGCCTGGTATGAGATAAGGTACAATTCAAATAGTGATGGAGGCCATACAAGCCGCCGTTACCGAGAGGCTGAGATGTTTGGGATATACGATAATGGCCCTATTTCAGTGGGGGAAATGAAAGAAGTTATGAGGATGTATAAAGTAGATAAGCAATCAGCTTTCAGCAATCAGTTATCAGCTTAAAGGTAGAAAATCCATTTTGAGCTAATAGCTGACCGTTGACAGCTAAGGAAGGAGGTGATGCGGATGCAGAGCAAATAAGGGAAGGAATGTTTTGAGGGTTAAACTTTTTCAGAAAGGAGGGATGCATGATTAAGAAAATGGTTTTAGTTTTTGTTTTACTTCTTTTCCCATCAATCAGCTTTGCTGATGAGCTTGTGCTTGAGAAAGGCAAAGGGGTTGCTGTGTGTGAAGCATATCTTGAGAGTATCAAGAGACTGAGTTTGCAAGAAATGGTATGTGGAGAAAAGTTAGAGTCTAATGACATCAAAAGACCAAAATGGGAGAGATTAGAATTAAAGGAGAATAAGGAGTTGACACGAAAAATAGAGAAGTTTTTGGAAGGAGGTGATCAGTTTGTTAAAGTGAAAATGTATGATGATGAGAAAGAATTTGAACATTACCTGAATGGTCCTTTGAAGAACAGCTTTATAAGAATAGCAGAAGTAGATATAGCTAATAGTGGTAAGGCGGAAAAGGTATTACTATATAATGCCAGACTATGCAAGATAGAGAGACGCTACTACTATGCCAGACCACTGCTTATTCTGGACGAAGCTAAAAATCAGATTGATGTTAAAAAGACAGAGCCGTTGTTGCAAAATACAACAAAAGAAGATGCTGATATCGGACTTCTGGCAATTGGGCATGAATATAAAGCTTATGATATTCTCTTTTACAAAGATACAGCTTATTTTAACAGATGGGATGTAGACGATTGGACATTAACTGTTTATCGTCAATTAAATAACAAAGTTAAAGAAGTTTGCATGTACAAATATATCTTTGATAAGCCTTTAATTAAAGAAGACTATTAAACCAAAAGGAGGAACGCCATGAGAACTGAAACTTTACATCCGATAACAGATTATGTTGCTGAATTATTCAGCTTTTTAGGAATGGAGGAGGGTTTTAGAGATTTACCATACTTCGACACAGCAACTCCCCGTCGGGCAACTATAGGCTATGGATTTAATATTGAACCATCGGACACCGATAATTTATCTCTTGTTTTGGAGCAGATGGGGATAATAAATAGTGGAATGACTGCAGATGAAAGAGAAAGCATAGTCGATGAATTTGAAACAGCTATAAACAATACGCCGCATACAGGAGACAGAGCAACAATAGAAAGGCAGTTAAGAACCAACCTCAACCAAGTGGCGCAACAATATGGCGTCACACAATTCTCAATTGATAGAGATCAAGGCTATGATATTTTTACTGACATTGTAGACGACAAGGAGGGAAGGCTTGATGACTTGCTTAATGACAGCCTTGCACACAATTCAAAAGAATATGTTGCTGTGATGTCATTATTTTACAATGGAGAAGGGCTTGTAAATAGCAGGGAGCGCAAATTGGCAAATGCAATCATATACGACAACCGCGCTGAAGCCTGGTATGAGATAAGGTACAATTCAAATAGTGATGGCGGCCATGCCTCCCGCAGATACAGCGAAGCTGACATGTTTGGTCTCTACGATGCAGGTGGAGTCGATGAGGCAAGTGCGAAGGAAGTGATGAGGATGTGGACGATACATGGAAGCGAGATAGCTGGTTATGAAAGGACATATCGTCCATTAAATTCCATAACAAATAATATTTTACCTGCCTATAACTACCTTGTTGTGAACTATGGAGATGGAAAACCTATAGACAATGTAATAGTAGGGAAAGGTCTGCCGACATATGCTTATAAGGATGGCAGTAACCCATCTGATGATGTCCGTGATCCACTGATGGGCACGGGAGGGAATGATTTAATTTTTGGAGAGGCTGGGAATGACACCCTCTTCGGATGGGTAGGGAACGATGTTCTATATGGTGGAGATGGGGATGACTTCCTTATTGGAGCAGATGATAATGATACATTAAATGGAGGCGCTGGGGTAAATGTTTTAAATGGCGGATACGGATTTGACAGATTCATAATAGACTCAGATGATGAAGGGACAAACATTATACAGGACTATGGCAATCCAGATGATGAAGATAAATCTGAAGGTGGAAGGGTGATATTGGATAATCAGGAACTTGGCGGTGGGACATGGGATGCTGAGGAAAATGCTTATGTTGACTATTGGGAGAATACATATTATTGGGACAGTGATACTAAGGAGCTTATTATAAATAGTGGTGATACAGTAGTTACAGACTTTTACAACGGAAAGCTTGGGATATGGCTGACAAATTCCGATGGCAGCAAACCCGATCTGCCTGGCCAATCCGGCGGTTCCCCATTTCCGCCTGGCAGAAATGGACCTCCTGATGATTATGACCCATGTCCGAATGGGCCTGATACAGATGATGGATTTAATGGTGCTCGTGACGGCTTCAATGGTGGCAAGAATATGCCTGTTCCAACACCTTCGAGTCCGATTATACTTGACTTAGACGGAGATGGAGTAGAGACAACAAATGTAAAGGCAGGAGCATACTTTGACCATGATGGCAATGGCTTTTCTGAGCAGACAGGCTGGGCAGGGGCAGATGATGGAATGCTTGTTATGGATAGAGATGGAAATGGCTCTATTGATAATGGCAAGGAGTTGTTTGGCAATGAGACGCTGCTTGCTGACGGCACAAAGGCAGCCAATGGCTTTCAGGCGCTTTCTGAGCTTGATGACAATAAAGATGGAAAGATAGATGCAAATGATGCTGCATGGAGTCAGTTGAAGATATGGAAGGACACAGACGGCGACGGCATCAGCGCAGGGGATGAGCTTCATACATTGGATGAGCTTGGCATACAATCAATCAACACAGGCTATACTGATTCAACAACAGTAGATGCCAATGGCAATGAGCACAGACAGGTTGGCAGCTTTACAAAGGCAGATGGGACAACAGGCGCAGCAGAGGATGTATGGTTTAAGCAAGACAAGGGCTACACAATAGCCAATGAATGGCTTGATGTGCCAGAGGATATTGCAGCCCTTCCTGATTTGCGGGGCTATGGAAATGTATATGACCTTCATCAGGCAATGGTAAGGGATACAAGCGGAGGGCTAAAGGGGTTGGTTGAGCAGTTTATGGCAGCAACTGATGTAAATACCAGAAACTCCTTAATGGAGCAGATACTCTTTAAATGGACAGGAACAGATACTATTGACCCGAACAGCAGGGGTACCCAGGTAGATGCCAGAAGGCTTACAGTATTAGAAAAGCTCTTTGGTGATGCCTTTGGTCAAACTGGCATTACTACTTCAGGTACTATTGTTACATCCTCCAACCCTGTTGGAAGAGCTGTGCCAATGGTTGAGCAGTCGTATAATGGCATTTTTGAGATGTACTATGCTTCACTTATGGCTCAGACAAATCTAAAACCACTCTACAGCAAAATTGCCTTCACATGGGATGAGGCAACACAGAGTTTAAAGGCTGATTTAAGCGCTGTTACAACTGACATACAGACACTGCTAACAAACGACCCTGCGGCAGGCAGGCTGCTCCTTTCAGAATTCAGCCGCACAATTAAGGGCTTTAAGGCAGAGGAAAAGGTGAACTTTACATCATTCCGCTCTACCTTTGCAATGCAGAGCGATGAGCTGTCATGGATTATTGACTCAGCAGGAAAGAATCTGGTAACAACAGTATCTACAAGTGGCATAATGTATGGCACAACAAAATCTGATGCCATAAAAGGGACTGATGGAAATGAGACCCTTTCAGGAGACTATGGTAACGATGTGCTTGATGGCGGTGCTGGCAATGAC
>JACPZJ010000145.1 GCA_016195585.1 Nitrospirota bacterium
GGAAGCAGGGAAGTATATGCAATAAGCAGTGATAGTCTGAAGACCCAATTAAGAGATGATAAAGCATTAGAAAATATCTGGTCTATTATAAACATTAAAAATTATATTCTGGATTTTCAACATCAAAAGATTGAAAATATAAAAGAAGAGTTTTCTTCCCTTTTACAAAAAGTTGTTGATGAAGAAAAAATAGTTCAAATCCTGCCAAAGTCATTGGACAGTTTTGTTAAGGTATGTTTTATTCTGGATAATATCAGCAAAGCCCCCCTAAATATTAATATGTGGATTGTCTATGTCCTTCACTTTTTTAATAATAACATCACCTCTGAAGAACTTTATCAAATACTTTATAGCGTAGATTTTTTATACTCAAAGACCTCTCTCAGTAAAACAGAACTTCAATCGCTTGTCAGTTTTATAAAATCTGTAAAACAAAAGATAAAAAGTTGTAAGATGGATGATGGGTCATATAAAACAAGCAAAAATTTATCTCCCATTGAAGATACAAGGAATGTCTTGTTTTCTATAAATCTACTTGAGGATTTGACACAAGATATGTTGTTTTACTATGGAAATGAATATAAAGATATGGGGTTTAAGCCTATTGGCAAGATATTTGAAAATGTGGATAGAATAGAACAGGTTTACGAGTTTATAAAAATTTAGGCGGCAAATGCAAGGCATTAAGGAATATATTGAAATAGCCAAAAGAAGAATTAAATCCCTTGAAGCAGATTATTCCAGATATAATGCTGTAGCTGGAGAAAAACAATTAAAGATATTTGAGGGGCAAGTGAAATATAAGAGGCTCGGCAAAGGCAAATTGATAAAAACGGCCTGAAAATTATTGAGTGTAGATAAGACATTGACTATTATTAAGTAATCATTTATTGTAAAAAAAGGAGAGACAGATGTTTCACGGCACAACTATACTATCAGTAAGAAGAGATAATAAGGTTGCTATTGCTGGCGACGGACAGATAACAATGGGCAATACTGTAATGAAGAGGAATGCAAAGAAGGTAAGGCGGATGTATAATGATAAGATGCTCGCCGGCTTTGCAGGGACAACAGCAGACGCCCTGACGCTCTTTGAAAAGTTTGAGGCAAAGCTTGAGCAGTACAGGGGAAATATCACCCGTGCGGCAGTGGAGCTTGCAAAGGACTGGAGGACAGATAAGGTGCTAAGGCGGCTTGAGGCGCTTCTTGCAGTTGTGGATGCAGAACATTCCTTTATTATATCCGGAAATGGGGATGTAATAGAGCCTGAGGACGGGATAATAGCAATAGGCTCAGGCGGGCCTTATGCGCTGGCTGCAGCGCGGGCGCTTTTTAATCACACCTCCCTAAGCGCAAAGGAGATTGTTCAGGAGGCAATGAAGATAGCTGCGGAGATTTGCATTTATACTAACACAGAAATTGCAGTGGAAGAGCTTTAACGGCTTCGTAAAAAGTCCATCTGCTGCGTTGTCGCTTCGGCCTCGCATCCTCACATACTAATTTGTATGCTGCGGTGCGAGTCCTCGCTCCGCCTTGCATCTGGAGCTTTTTACTTTGCCGTTGATTTTTAATTTTTGGAGAGCAAAGGTTGCATTGATTAGATATTTTTCAGTTATTATAATCTTTTTATTGCAGGCATCTCTCCTTTATGCCGAGAGCGCAAAAGACCATTATGATAAAGGTGTTACTTATTTAATGAATGCCGCCTTTGCAGGCCACACAATTGATTCTGCAAGGCTGCTGGATAAGGCTATTATTGAATTTAAAGAGGCTGTAAGGCTCAATCCAAAATATGTAGAGGCCTATTATGACCTTGGCCTTGCATATAAAACGAGGGGTAAGGATGAGCAGGCATTAGCGTCTTTTAAAAAGGCCATTGAGATAAAACCTGATTCTACTGATGCCTATATGCAGATAGGCGATGTATTTTATAAAAAAAAGGACTACAACAATGCCCTCTTGGAATACAAAAGGGTTGTTGAGATAGATTCTAAGAAGATTACTGCATACACGGCTATAGGCAAGATATATATAGATATGAAGGACTACAACAGCGCCCTTTCGCATCTTAAAAAGGGGCTTGCTATTGATCCTGAACATCTTGATTTGCACTTTTATCTTGGAAATGCCTATTATGGATTAAAGATGTATGACAATGCTATTTCAGAGTATAAGGTAATATTAAAGGAGAGGCCTGAGGAGGGGATTGTATATTACAGGCTCGGCCTTGCATATAAAGAGAAGGGGCTTTCTGATCTGGCAGAGGGTGCCTTTAATAAAACAATGGAATACAGCCCCTTTACAGATGAAGAGGCTGGGGCGATGCAGGGGCTTTTGGAAATAAAAAAGAAAAAGGAGAAGAAAAAATAAAATGAGCTATTTTACACCAAAACAGATTGTAGAGGCGCTTGATAAATATATAATCGGCCAGCAGAAGGCAAAGAGGTCGGTTGCCATTGCCCTGCGCACAAGGTGGCGCAGACAGCAGTTGGCGCCGGAATTAAAGGACGAGGTAATGCCAAAGAATATCATAATGATAGGCCCTACAGGCGTGGGTAAATCTGAGATCGCGCGGAGGCTTGCGCGGCTTGCTGATGCGCCATTTCTAAAGGTGGAGGCGTCAAAATATACTGAGGTTGGCTATGTTGGCAGGGATGTGGAGTCCATGGTAAGAGACATTGCTGATATTGCTGTTAACATGGTAAAGGCAGAGAAGACAGAGCTGATTCAGGAAAAGGCAAGGACTCTGGCAGAAGAGAGGATGCTTGATATCCTATTGCCAATGCCTGCAAGATTTGATGTGCAGGCAGCAACCCAGTACGAATCAAAGGCAGGATACGAGTCCACAAGGGAGAAGCTTAGAAAGCAGCTTAGGGATGGCGAGATGAATGAGAGATATGTTGAGCTTGAGATAAAGGAGAAGATGCTTCCTCTTGGTGTAATCTCAAATATCGGGATGGAGGACCTTGAGATAAACTTAAAGGAGATGCTCGGCGGCATGCTTCCGGGAAAGAAAAAGAGCATGAAGGTAAAGATACCTGAGGCAATGGATATACTCGCACAGGAAGAGGCGCAGAAGCTCATTGATATGGAGGAGGTTGTTAAAGAGGCGACGCATCGGGTTGAGCAGTCAGGGATTATTTTTATAGATGAGATAGACAAGGTTGCAGGAAGGGAGGGAAGGGGCGGGCCTGATGTCTCACGCGAGGGTGTGCAGAGAGACCTGCTTCCCATTGTTGAAGGCTCTGCGGTTAAGACAAGATACGGCATTGTGAAGACAGACCATGTTCTGTTTATTGCAGCAGGCGCCTTTCATGTGTCCAAGCCGTCGGATTTGATCCCGGAACTTCAGGGCAGATTCCCATTGAGGGTTGAGCTTGATTCACTCGGCAAGGCAGAATTTATCCGAATACTTACAGAGCCGAAGAATGCCTTAATAAAGCAGTATAAGGCGCTCCTTGAGACAGAGGGTATAGATGTGGAATTCACACAGGACAGCATTGATGAGATAGCACATATCGCAGAGGTGGTAAATGAAAGGACAGAGAATATTGGCGCAAGGAGGCTCCATACTGTTATGGAGAGGCTCCTTGATAACATATCCTTTAATGCCCCTGAGCTTAAGGGAAAAAAGATTGTGATTGATGGCGAGCATGTAAGGAAAGAGTTGAGTGATATAGTAAAGAGCGAGGATTTGAGCAGATATATCTTGTAAGAGGATTAAATGATCGCAAAGGTCCTGTCCAGCGCTGTTATTGGCATTGATGCCTATCTCTTGGATGTGGAGGTTGACATTAGCCTCGGCCTCCCTGTGTTCTCCATTGTCGGCCTTCCAGACCTTGCGGTAAAGGAGAGCAGGGACAGGGTTCGTGCTGCCATAAAAAACATCGGTCTTGACTTTCCTGTAAAAAAGATCACCATCAATCTCGCCCCTGCAGATATTAAAAAAGAAGGTTCTGCCTTTGACCTGCCAATTGCC
>JACPZJ010000156.1 GCA_016195585.1 Nitrospirota bacterium
GATACGATACTCGGCCCTGAGATGAAGTCAACAGGCGAGGTAATGGGAATAGACACAAGTTTTGCAAAGGCCTTTGCAAAGGCACAGATAGCTACAGGCACCTTTGTGCCGCCAAAGGGAAGGGCATTTTTAAGTGTAAAGGATAAGGATAAATCTGCTATAATATATATTGGACGGAAGCTGTTAGAACTCGGCTATTCCATTGAGGCAACAAAGGGCACTGCCAAGGCATTGAGGGATGCAGGGCTGACTGTGGATGAGGTGAACAAGGTGAAAGAGGGCAGGCCGCATATAGTTGACCATATCAAGAATGGGGAGATTGATCTGGTAATAAATACAGTGGGTGATAAACAATCACAGGAGGATTCATATTCAATAAGGCGCACAGCCCTGACACAGAATGTGCCATATTACACCACTGTTGCAGGCGCAAGGGCGCTGGTAAACGGCATGGAGGCAATAAAAAAGGAAAAGATAGAAGTTATTGCACTTCAGGATTATCATAAAAAGACAGAGAAGAGAGCATTAAACAGGAAGGTTGCCGTAGAGGCAGGGAAGTAATTGTAAAAACACACCCTCCCCTTAATCCCCTCCCATCAAGGGAGGGGAAATAAATAAGTCCCCTCTCCCCTTGTGGGAGAGGGTTAGGGTGAGGGGGTATAATAATGAGGTGAAGTTAATATGAGTGTTACAAGAATTCCAATGACAAAAAAGGGTTATCAGCAGCTCTGCGATGATTTGGAGCGGCTTAAAAAGATAGAAAGGCCAAAGAACATACAGGATATTGCAGAGGCAAGGGCGCATGGCGACCTTTCAGAGAATGCAGAGTATCATGCTGCAAAGGAGAGGCAGTCCTTTATTGAGGGCAGAATCAGGGAGCTTGAGTCAAAGATTGCTCATGCAGAGATAATTGATACGAGCAGGCTCTCTTCAGATAAGATCGTCTTTGGCGCATCTGTCAACCTCTGCGTTGTTGACAATGGCGAGGAGAAGTGCCTGACCCTTGTTGGACAGGACGAGGTTGATTTAAAGAATGGAAAGATATCCATACACTCCCCTGTTGGCAAGGCCCTGATAGGCAGAAGGGTGGGAGAAGTTGTAAAGGTTACTACGCCTGTAAAGGTCATTGAATACGAGGTCATAAATATATTCTTCAAAAATGAAGGTTAATCTGTGAAGGCAGAGATACTCTCCCATCTTAATCTTACAGGACCCTACTATAAGTTAAAACTGTATTCACCGCACATTTATAAGAATGCAATGCCAGGTCAATTTGCAATGCTCAGGGTAGGGGAGACATCTGATCCGCTTTTAAGAAGGCCATTCAGCATCCATAAAAAAAATCCTGACAAAACCATTGAGATATTATATAAGATAGTTGGAAAGGGAACGAGGCTCCTTTCAACACTTGTGAAGGGTAAAGATATGGATATTATCGGCCCGCTCGGAAACGGCTTTGTAATAGATAAAAAGATAAAGAATCATATCCTCATTGCAGGCGGCATTGGTATTGCGCCGCTCTTATTTCTTGCACATGAATTGTCAAGGGATAAAAGGAGCAGAATAACGCTTTTTCTCGGCGCAAGGCACAAGGAGGATATACTCTGCATACAGAACTTTAAAAGACTAAAGGCAAGGATTAATATTTCAACAGAGGATGGCAGCCTCGGCAAGCAAGGGCTGATAAGCGAGCTCTTTGAGGTATCTCTTGCTGATCTTAATGAACAAAAGATCGCTGTTTATTCTTGCGGGCCCAATAATATGCTGAGAGAGATACACAGGCTTGCAGCAGCAAAAGGGCTTCCCTGTCAGGTATCGCTTGAGGCAAGGATGGGCTGCGGTATTGGCGCATGCCTTGGATGCGTTGTAGAAGGCAAAGAAGGATATGAGAAGGTCTGTACAGACGGGCCTGTGTTTGATGCAGGGGAGGTTGAATGGGGGAGGTTATAAAAGGGTCAAGGGTCAGGGGTCAAAGGGTTAGAAAAACAGAAATAAAGCCTGACCTCTCGGTTAACATTGCAGGGATTGAGATGAAAAACCCTGTTATGACTGCATCAGGGACATTTGGCTATGGAATAGAATATGCGCCATATATTGATTTAAACAGGCTCGGTGCAATTGTCTTAAAGGGGCTCTCTGCAAGGCCAAGGAAGGGGAATCCTCCGCCGCGCATCTGTGAGACACCATCGGGTATGCTTAATGCAATCGGTCTTGAAAATATTGGCGCTGAGGCATTTATAAAAGAGAAATTGCCTCTTTTAAGGAAATATGATACAAAGATAATCCTGAATATCTTTGGGGACTCTATCCCTGAATATGTTGAGGTTGCGGAGATACTTGACAAAGTTGATGGGATTACAGGGCTTGAGATTAATATCTCTTGCCCGAATGTGCAGAAGGGCGGTATGGTCTTTGGCACTGATCCTGTCACAGCATCTGAGGTATTAACAGCAGTGAGGAATGCAACATCACTGCCTCTGATTGCAAAGCTCTCTCCAAATGTTACTGATATAACTACCTTTGCGAAGATAGCAGAGGACTCAGGCTGCAATGCAGTCTCCTTGATTAACACGCTTTTAGGGATGGCAGTGGATATCAGAACAAGAAGACCCATGCTTGCCAATATTACAGGCGGCCTTTCAGGCCCTGCAATTAAACCTGTTGCATTAAGGATGGTATGGCAGGCGTCTAAGGCAGTTAAGATACCTGTGATAGGCATTGGCGGCATAATGACTGCTGATGATGCAATAGAGTTCTTGCTTGTTGGCGCAAGGGCAGTGCAGATTGGCACTGCAAATTTTGTAAATCCTACAGCTACAGTTGATATAATAGAGGGCATAGAGAAGTATCTTACTAAAAATAATTTATCAGATATTAATCAGATAATAGGAAGAGTCGTGATATGACATCATTAATCAGGCCGTTTATAACACTTACAACAGACTTTGGTTTAAGCGACCATTTTGTGGGCACAATGAAGGGTGTGATAATAAATATCAACCCTTCTGTAAAAATAATTGATATATCCCATCAGATTTCACCTCAAAATATAGAAGAGGCTGCCTTTGTGCTTGAATGTGCGTATAAATATTTTCCTCCTTACACTATTCATGTAGTTGTAGTTGATCCAGAGGTTGGAAGCAGCCGCAAGCCATTACTTGTCATAGGCGATAGATACTATTTTATTGCCCCTGACAATGGCGCCCTCTCCTTTCTGTTTAATAATGAGGAGGAGCAGGTAAAGGTTATTGAGATAAACGCAGAACACTATTTTCTTGAATCACCGGGCTTTACCTTTCATGGGAGGGACATCTTTGCGCCTGTTGCAGCATGGCTTTCTAA
Source organism: Nitrospirota bacterium (assembly GCA_016195585.1). Taxonomy (GTDB): domain Bacteria; phylum Nitrospirota; class CAKKRA01; order 9FT-COMBO-42-15; family 9FT-COMBO-42-15; genus JACPZJ01. The sequence goes on from JACPZJ010000156.1 coordinate 3,343, forward strand.
AGGCATAGATGTAAATAATTTTGGCGTGGAGACAAGCAACTATATTAGGCGCGACCTTCCCAAGCCCGAGACATTCGGCACTGATTTAATAAGGGGCAAGGTAATTCACATTGATAAATTCGGCAATCTTATTTCAAATATAAAGAGGAGCCATATTGATGAACTGGTTGCAAGAACTGGAAAGGGAAAATTTGAGATTCATATCAAGAAGGCAAAGATAGAAGGCATAAATCAATTCTATGCGCAGGGCGAGCGAGGCAAACCAAACGCTGTGATAAACAGCAACGGCTATATTGAGATATACTGTTATATGGGGAATGCCAGAGAAGAACTAAAGGCCGCGAAGGGGGAAGAGGTAGGGGTGGTGATAAAGAAGTAGCTTGCATAGCGGATTATGCTCCCTTGAGTTTATATTAGGCATTTTAATCTATTTAAATAAACAAACTCCAACCAATAGGTGCTCATCATGCCTGATGTTAAAGCTGAAATGGTAGAAAGGTATCTTGGGGCTGTTTTTAAGAAAAAGGTGCGTCTGCTCTCCATGCAGGTGCTTGGAAAAGAAAAAGAAGCAGTTGAGCTAAAGGGCTTTGGCTATGGCGTGCCTCTCATGCTTGAGATTGAGCTTGATGGAGAAAGGCGTTCTGTTGTGCTTGAGTCCATGAGTGCAGGGCAGTTTGGCCATGAGCATTTTTCTGACAGGGCGCAGGCGATGCTATGGGACTATGATACCTTTAACAGGCTCCCAAGACATGCGAGGGCAATGGATGCAGGTGCCTTTACAAAGGATGGAGGGCTTGCCTCTGCTGGTGGCGCAGAGGAGTTTTTTCTCCTTATGGATTTTATAAAAGGGGAGGGGTATTTTAAGGATTTAGAAAGGATAAAAGAATCAGAAAGACTTACAGAGCTTGATATTAATAGGGCGCTGGCATTATCTGACTATTTGGTTGAGATCCATAAAATAAAAAAAGAAGAACCAACCCTCTATATCAGAAAAATCCGTGATACAATTGGTCATGGCGAATGTATAATGGGGATAATTGACAGCTATCCTGAGAAATTTGAATTTATCAATAAGAGGCTGTTAGAAGGAATAGAGAAAAGGTGTGTTGAATGGCGTTGGAGGATTAAGTCCTTAACACACCGCCTTTCTCAGGTGCATGGCGATTTTCATCCATGGAATATACTTTTTAGAAAAGGCGCTGATTTTACTGTTCTTGACAGGGCAAGGGGAGAATGGGGTGAGCCGGCTGATGATATTACTGCAATTACAATAAACTATATTTTCTTTTCTCTGCAAAAATATGGCCGGCTTGAGGGACCCTTTAAAAAATTATTTACTCTTTTCTGGGAGAATTATCTTAAAAAGACAGGGGATAAAGAGGTGCTAAGTGTAGTTCAGCCCTTTTACGCCTTCCGCGGCCTTGTTATTGCAAGTCCTATCTGGTATCCGAGATTAAAACTTGATGTTAGGAAAAAGGTTTTCAGATTTATTGAAAGGGTTCTTGCCTCAAAGAGATTTAATTATAAAGATGTAAGTAAATATCTAATATGAAAATACCCTTTGCAATATGGATTACCGGCCTGCCTGCCTCTGGTAAATCAACAATCAGAAAGGCTCTGGTTGAAAAATTGAATAAAGCAGGGATCTCTGTGCAGGTTCTGGAGTCTGATGAGCTAAGAAGTATAATCACACCAAAGCCGACTTACAGCATTGAGGAGAGGGATAATTTTTACAATGTAATGGCTTATATCGGAGAGCTTCTTGTTAAAAATGGCGTTAATGTTATCTTTGATGCAACAGCAAATAAGGCCTCTTATCGCGAAAGGGCAAGAAAGGGGATTAAAAATTTTATTGAGGTCTATATTGACTGCCCGCTTTTTGTCTGCATCCGCAGGGACCCAAAGGGGATTTATAAAAAGGCGATGAGCGGTGGCTCAGCAACAGTACCGGGTTTGCAGGAGAAATATGAAGAGACAACAAGCCCTGAGATTGTAATTGAATCAGATAAAGAGAGCCCTGAACAAGGGGCAGAGAAGATTTTTCAATGGCTTGCTAAGTATTAAGGCAGAGGAGATATACCCTGCCCCTCCCCTGTATTGAAGGAGGGGCAGGGCGGGGGAAAAAACAATTAGGAATAGTTTTTAAGCAGCTCACTCCTCCGCGGATGCCTTAATTTTCTCAGCGCCTTTATTTCTATCTGCCTGATCCTTTCCCTTGTAAGATTAAGATCTTTGCCTGTTTCCTCAAGTGTATGTTCATTACCCTCAATACCAAAGCGCATCTTTAGTATCTTCTCTTCCCTCGGTGTAAGGGTAGAGAGCACTCTTTTAACAAGATTAGACAGATCCTTCCTTTCCATCTGGTCGTGTGGTGTTAGTTTATCAGTGTCTTTTAGAAATTCCTTTAGTGTCTTTTCTTCCTTTTCCTCCGCTGTTATTGGCTTTTCAAGTGAAACAGGCTGCGGTATTGCCTTTAATATGCTGTTTACCTTTTCTATTGAGATGCCGATTTCTCTGGATATCTCCTCAGACGTCGGTTTTCTACCCTTATTCTGCGTAAAGGTTTTTGTAAAGGTATTTATCTTATTGATTAACTCTGTAATATGTACTGGCAGCCTGATTGTCCTTGCCTGCTCAAATATAGCCCTTGTGATTCCATGTCTTATCCACCATGTGGCGTATGTGCTGAATCTGAATCCCCTTTTAAGATCAAACTTATCCACTGCACGCATTAGGCCGATGTTTCCTTCCTGAATCAAATCAAGCAATGCCATCCCACGATTTGAATATTTTCTTGCAATGCTCACTACAAGCCTGAGGTTTGCGCTTACTATATCATCCTTTGCCCTTGCATATCTCTGCTTTGCCTCATTAAGAGCCCTTTTTTCTTTTATGGTTAATCTCTTCTTTTTTGAGAGCCTCTTCATAATCCTGTTTGTCTTAGCAACCGCTGTTAAGAGTTCAACCTCTTTCTCAAGTGTAAGAAGGGGTATCTTGCCCATTGAACGCAGATATGTCCACACCAGGTTTTCTGGTATTACATCTGCCACCTTCTCTTCCACTTCTATCTCCACCAATTCCTCTATTGTTGGCGCAGGCCCTTCCTCTTCAGCTTCAGAAGGTGGAAGACTAATTATATCTTCTGTTTCTTCTTCAAGTACCATAGTGTTTTTGTTCTCTAATTCTTCATCAAAATTAACTGTTGCAGGTCTTCTGCTCATCTTTACCACCTCCTTCTCAAACAGATTCTGAATTATTCCTATTTGAGATCACTGCGGCCATTAATTTCATAGGCTTTTTTAGTTTAACGTATGCGAGAACCAATGATACTACAATGAGTAGTAGCTGTCAATGAAAAAATGAAAGGGTAATCAGAATTTGTATGTAAGGTCGCCTGACTTTTTCATTTCTGAGCGAATAAGGTTTCTGAGATACATCGTAATGGTCATTGAGTGTCGTTCTGATACCTTCTTTAAAAAATTATATTCTTCCTCTGAAATACAGGCATTTATTATCTTTTTATTGTTTTGTGCCTTTTTCATTATGACACCTCATTACTCATTTATTTATATATTAATATACCACAAATTTTATATTTGTCAAGTGTTTTTTACATGTATTTTTTATATGAAAAATAAATGAAAATCATATAAATATAAAAAACCCTTGAAATTAAAATGGTAACTAAATATAATATCAAAACCTTTTTAAAATAATGGGGTTCTGAATGAGGAAGATAATTATAGAAAAACTGAAAGCCCGTCCAGTCTCTGACTATCATGTTGAAATAGTTGAGAGAAAAGGGACTGGGCACCCTGATTATATATGCGATGCCATCATGGATAACATATCTGTTGCGCTAAGCAGGGTATATAAGGAGAGGTTTGGCGCCATACTTCATCATAATATTGATAAAGGAATGCTTGTTGCTGGCGCAGTTGAGAGGATGTTTGGCGGCGGACAGGTATTAGAGCCAATGCGAATGATATTTGGCGACAGGGCTGCTTATGAGATAGATGGGCAAAAAATACCTGTTTCTGACATCGCAATAAATACTGCAAAGGAATGGTTTAAAAAAAACCTCCGTTTTGTTGATCCTGATAAGCATGTAAATTATCAGGTTGAGATTAAGAAGGGTTCGTCTGAGCTTTCAGATATATTCAAAAGGGGAGATGCCGTCCTCGGCGCAAATGACACATCTGCTGCTGTCGGCTATGCGCCATTGACAGAAACAGAGAAAATTGTGCTTGAGACAGAGCAGTATTTGAATTCAAAAGAATTTAAAGAAAGATATCCTGAGACAGGAGAAGACATAAAGATAATGGGTTTTAGGGAGAGACAGAGACTGCATCTTACTGTTGCAATGCCCTTAATTGACAGGTATATTGATAAAGAAACAGCCTATTTTAAAAAGAAGAAAGAGATACAGGGTGTAATTGAGGAATTTGTTACGGCCAGATCATCAGGCATGAAAAAGATAAATATATATCTTAATACCCTTGATAAGAAGGGAAGGGGCATCAGCGGGATGTACCTCTCTGTGCTCGGCACATCAGCAGAGGATGCAGATTCAGGACAGGTCGGAAGGGGCAACAGGGTTAATGGCGTGATATCTTTAAACAGGCCTATGGGCACAGAGGCAGCAGCAGGGAAAAATCCTGTTAGCCATGTGGGGAAGATTTACAATATTCTTACGCATAAGATTGCCAATGATATATATAAAGAAATAAAAGGCGTAAGAGAGGTTTATATCTGGATGTGCAGTCAGATCGGCTTGCCCATTGACCAGCCAAAGATAATATCTGCACAGCTTATTCTGGAAAAAGGGGCATCTTATAAGGACATCTCAAAGAGGGCAGAGGGGCTTATAAATCTTGAGCTTGACAATATTCAGGGATTTTGCAATGATTTAGCAGACGGCATATACACTGTTTGTTAAATAATCAATCTGAATCCGGAGGAGAAGACGCTATGGCTAAAGGTGATATGAAGAAAGAGAAATCAAAAAGGATGCTGCATCAAAAAAGGGATGCTATAGTTAAGGAGATTGAAGACCTGATTGGTATGCGGATGAGCACAACTATTCAACAGAAATTTGATTCAGCCCTTGATGACGGCGACCTTTCTGTGCTGAATCTGAGCGAGGGTGTGGATTATAAATTCCTTGAAATGAAATACAAAGAATATAAAAGCATTGCCGATGCCTTTAGAAAGCTTGATGCAGGGACATATGGAACCTGCGAAGAGTGCGGTAATGAGATAGATGAGAAAAGATTGAAGGTTATTCCATTTGCGCGACTCTGTATAGATTGCAAAAGAAAACAGGAGGAGCTTGAAGATATAGAAAAGGAGAGTGGATTGGAGTAATCCATGAATAGGTCTTATATTATTTATAAGACCTATTCTAAAATTTATAGTTCTTTACTTCTGTTACCTCAAATACCCCTTCAAACTTATCTGCCTCAAGCAGGACCTTCTTTACCTTTCCCTGCCACATATCAATAAACGCCTTGTGTTCTTCTTTCGTAGCAGTTCCAGAAACAACCAGAGGCATCAAATCAGACATCCTTTCATCTACTGGAATAACGCCTGGATTATATGCAACCTTTACTGTTTTATTATTATCTGTTCTTTGGAAGATAAAGGCATTAAATTCACCATGCTCTTCATCAAAGACAAGCTTGTTTCTTCTGACAAATCTTCCGCCGA
>JACPZJ010000157.1 GCA_016195585.1 Nitrospirota bacterium
ATTCTCCTGTCTGCCGACAGGCAGGAAAGAATGCCTAAACTTCCCTGCCTGTCGGCAGACAGGAATGCAAAATGAAAATTTTAAAATGTAAATTGTAAATTTTTAATGATTTCTTTCCATAACTTTGCATTTTTCACTTTGCACTTTGCAATTTACAATGATGTCTATCGGTTCTTTTAGAAACGCTAAACAGTTACTCAGCCATCTCCTTTGCAGCCTTTGGAAGGATGTCTATAAAGTCCTCCTCAAGGAGAAAGACATTAGCTACCAACTCCCTCTTGGCATAATAACCACGGAGGGCTTTATCCCTGCCGCCGATTAAGAGCACCTCTGGCGGGTTATTGCCGCCTGACCAGACATTGAGTTTTATTTTTGGATTATCAAGGCCATATTTTTTTAAATCCTTTGGATCTTCTTCTATAAATGCCTTTGCCTTTGAGCTCTTGACCTTATAGAGCAATTCCATCAGCTTTGCCACATTTACTATACCGCTGCCTTCTGGTTCTGTAAAATCCCATCTGCCCTGAACGGGCTGTTCCATTACAATCTTTCCTTCGGGTCTTATAATAGCAACACCCCGTGCCTTAATTGGATCAATCAGTAGTATGGTCTTATCCCGGAGGGCATAGGCATCCTTATCTGCCTCTGCGCGGATATCTGAATGTAAACGGAAGAATCTCTTATCATCTGAGACCATTGCAAAGGCAATATTCTGTGTCGGACCCCTGTCGCCAAAATAGAGGGTAACCGGCTTTTTATTATTTTTTAACTTAAACTCTATCTCAAGATAGGGTTTCTCAAGGCCAAATTCAGCAAGCTTTTCTTTTTGATGCTCCTCAAAAAGCACGCCGTCATATTTGGCCTTAACTACCATCCTAAAGAATCTGTCAAAAGCATCCTTATCGCTATCCGCCTTTACTGGTTTGGTAATATGCCACCCATTGCCGCCATCCTGACACTCAATGATAATATCGCCCCTTTTTATGGCAAAGGAGGAAATATCCTCAGGCTCAAAACGAAGGAGCCTTTTTTCTTCTTCCCTCTTTTTTTCAATCTTCTCTTCCTCTTTTGTAAATACAAGAAATGCCCCGCCTATTGCAGCGAGGATGATGATCCAGAAGATCGTCTTTTTAAAAAAACTCACCTCCTGAGCCTCCGCCTGTTGTAAATCACAAGGCCTGTTGTCAGGACAACGGACGGGAAGACAATAACAGGAAGCCAGAAGATCAGCCTCCCCTGTGTTGCAGTGAGTACAACAGGCGTTGATTCACTATTTTTGCTCCTGATTGCTATCAGATCCTCTTCTTCGGCAAGCCAGCCTATTGTATTTAAAAAGAGGTCTTTATTGCCAGCAAGGTTCAGGTTTGTATTATTAGCAAAATCAGAATCGCCATAAACCACAATCTTTGCATATTTCTTTTTTCCGGCCTCATCCTTGATTTGTGTCTCCACTGCTGTTACTGCGCCGATGGTTACAGGGCCTTTTTTATCCTTTCCCTCCTGATATTCTGCCTTTCCTGCTTCCAATGCCTTTTTGTCTGTCTCTGCCCAGCTATTCGTGCCTGTCCTTGCAAGTGGATAGGCGCCCTTGGAAGGATCCTTTGCAATATCCACTGAACGGGCGATAGGGAAGAAGGTAGCAACATTAAAGTCCCTTGTGATCGGATGTTCGTCCTCATATTCTGTAACAACCGGTGTTAGATAGTTGGCGCCGAATACCTGACTCAGTTTATCAATGATAATATCATCGCCAATCTCAAAGCCGTATTTGGCTAAAAAGGGAACAAGATTGTGCACCCTGCCGGGGTCAAGCATGACAAGCAGCTTCCCGCCCTTCTTTATATAGCTTTCAAGCTTTTGTATTTCAGATGTTACAAGGTCCTTTGACGGGCCGCTTATTATAATGAGAGAGGCATCCGGCGGTATGTCTTCAATGTTTAACAGTACGAGAGTTCTTACCTCGTAGTTCTCCTTTTCCACAGCCTCCTTTGCAGCCTTGTATCCGCTCTTCTGAAAGTCTGTAATGCTGTTCTCTCCGTGGCCGGTTATAAAGTATACAGTCTTTACATTGTCCCTCGTTACCTTTATTATCCCGTTTGTCAATCTATCTTCCGACTCAATACCAACGGTCTCCTGCCTTTTGCCTGATATAAGGAGGGTTGTCCTGTATGAGGAGACGCCATATTTTGCCGCTACTGCCGGTTTTCTGTCAGGGTCAACGAACTGATATTTGAAACGGGGCGAATAATAGGAATATTCCTGAAGGAGGTCTTCCATTGCCTGCCTTGTCCTCTCATCAGCCCTGTAAAAGGCGACTGCCTCAATATCCTTTTTAAGCGACCTCAATATCTTTATAGTCTGTGATGACAGGGTATAACGATTTGTTGCGGTGAGGTCCAACCTCTTTTTATATCGGGTGGATATTACACCTATTAGGGCAAGGACACAGAGGAAAATCAAAATCATCACCGCCATATTTGCGCCATACTTTGCAGAGCGATTAAGCAGGAGATCCCTGATCCTCGCAAAGTTTATATAAAAGTATACCAGTAAGAGCAGAAGTCCTGCAAAGATTAGCGAGGCAGACAGTGTTGTTAGTATGGTGTTTACTGCAAACACAAGGCTGCCTGCTATGACTAATAATATTCCCAGAAGACCAATAATATTCCTGAACATATTTTTTGTTTATCCCCTCCACTTCTTTGATTCTAATGCCCTTAATGTTAAAAAGAGACAGAGCATGATAAAGTTTAGATAGTATATTACATCGCCGCTGTCAATGACACCCTTTGCAAAGCCCTCAAGGTGCTGCATTAAGGCAATATAGGACATAATGCCAATCAGGCCGGGGCCTGCAAAGGCAAGGGAGTATCCCATCATCCAGAAGAGGAGCAGGACGCCAAATGATAAGACCGCTGCTACAACCTGATTCTCTGTTAACGTGGATGCAAAGACACCAAAGGATATAAACGCAGCGCCCATAAGGAAAAGGCCGATATAACCTGTGATTATTGGCCCAAGCTCAGGCTGGCCGTATATCTTTATTAAGACTGGATATATAAAGGTGAAGATGAGCATGATGCCAAAGATAGCGACACAGGCGGCAAATTTTCCCATTACCACCTCAATATCCCTTACAGGATATGTAAGCAGGAGCTCTATTGTGCCGGACCTCTTCTCCTCTGCAAAGAGCCTCATTGTCAAAAGCGGCATTAACAGGAGCATGATTACGCTTATATTTCCAAAGAGCGGCCTTACCACGCTCTCTGTTATATTCAGGAGATTATACTGCCTTGCGATGCCAGGGTTCATCTGGGCCTGAAAGCTTATGGTGCTGAAGGCGGCAAATATATTGTAAAAGAAATACCCTGTGATTATCAAAAATATTGTTATAACAACATAGGCGATGGGAGAGTAAAAATAGGATTTTAATTCCTTTTTGAATATAAGATAAAAATTCCTCATCCCTATACCCCCTTCTCCTCTGTAACAAGCTTTATAAATATATCCTCAAGGCTCATCACCATCGGCCTCATCTCAAGGAGCCCCCATCCTTTTTTAACAATAAGCGCGGGTATGCCCTTTCTCTCATCAACACCCTTTTCAAACTCCACAATATAGTCTGAGACGCCATTATTTGTATCCTTCATTTCTACCTTCTTTATGCCCCTTGCCCTTTTAAGCTCCTCCATAACATCCGAAGAACTCCCTTCGATCTTAAATAATATCTTCGCTGCGCCCTGAATCTGGCTTGTAAGGTTCTGCGGCGTGTCAACAGCAATAACCCTTCCCTCATTTATAATAACTACCCTCTGGCAGGTCATGCTCACCTCAGGCAGGATATGGGTGCTCAGGATAACTGTATGCCTTCCGGCCAGATTTTTTATTAACTGTCTTATCTCTATTATCTGTTTTGGGTCAAGGCCGATTGTGGGCTCATCAAGTATCAGAACCTCAGGGTCGCTGATTAGCGCCTGCGCAAGACCGACCCTCTGCCTGTATCCCTTTGAAAGCTCGCCTATTAATTTTCCGGCCATGTGGGTTATGCCGCAGTCATCCATCACCTTGTTGACCTTCTTTTTTATTTCCCCTGTGTCAATGCCCTTTATCCTGCCGACAAATGTCAGATAATCTGTAATCTCCATGTCCTTATATAATGGGACATTCTCAGGGAGATAGCCAATCCTCTTTTTCACATCCAGCGGGTTCTCAAACACATCAAATCCGCAGACCCTTGCACTTCCTGATGTTGCAGGGAAGAAGCATGTGAGTATCCGCATTGTGGTTGTCTTGCCTGCGCCATTGGGGCCCAGAAAGCCGAGTATCTCGCCCTTTTCTACCTTAAAGGTGATGCCCTTAAGGGCATTAAATGAGCCGTAGGTCTTTGTCAGATTTTCTACTTCTATCATTTACTTTTTCTCCTGCTCCTTTTTAGGCTGCTGTATATCGTCAAACACCTCTTTATATGTGCCCGGTGCGCTCTTGCCTGCGAGCGCTGCCTCTATCTTCCTCGCCTTTATTGGCGTGTCAAGGAGCTTTAACAGCGCCTTATCATTCTCCAGCAATTTAATCAGATCATTTTTATTCCAGCCATCCTCCCAGTTCCCGATTAATGCGCTCCATACCTGCGCTATAGCTACTGCCTCTGCATCTGTCAAAGCCGGCACCTGCTGCTCAGGAAATTTCTTTTGCCATAGTGTAACAAATGCCTTCATATTATGAACTACAACGATTAATGGCGGCCCGCATCTAAAGCAGTATTTTGTAACCTTGTCAAGGCTGTGGCACTGGGAGCAGCGCACCACTGCAAGCTGCTCTGCCTCCTTCGGGGGATATTCAATGTAGCCCAAGGACTTTGCCTTATCAAGCGCCCTTCCGCCGTAGCTGCCGGGTATAAAGGCAGCAAGGATAGCCATTGTCATTATTATTCCTATTATTATTAGCATGCGATTCATAATGAGTTCTTAATTAAGGGCTGGGTTATATTATCCTTCTCTATATCTCATCCTCCCAAATGAGACCAGACCAGAATAGAGTTTTAATAAATATCATTATTAAGCAATACTTGTCAATAGAAATTGGTGTGCCTAAATCCCGATTTAGAAATTGTCATTGCGAGCGAAGCGAAGCAATCTCGCCTTTTGTTTTTTTTTTTCCACGAACCCTTCGGGTTCTCGCAATGACAGCAAAGACGAACCGTTAGCAAGTCTAAATCGGGATTTGGGAGCGGCCTAATATATATCGCGCAATTAATAAATTTCTTTGGAAGAGGGCGGGAATTTTTAGCGGGATAAAGTGCATTTTTTCTACTTTCAGTTTCCTTTAGGTAACTTATTATGGATTTCTAATTTACCTTAGAGCAGCAAGTAGTTATAGAAGAATTGGCAGGAGACCCATTAAACTTAGTTAACTTTTGGTAACTTAGGCACACCTTATATTATATTAAAATATTTAATGTCTTTATAATATAACTACTTCTAAAATAAGGGAATTGGGGCAATTATGGCAAATGGCCATCTGCTCTGGCATTTATCTTGCTTATTTTTAAGTGGTTACAAAGGGGTTTGGATGGGGTATAAAAAAGACTTGACAATTATACTCGTATGATGTAAAAGCATCTCTATCTTTACAAGACTTTCCTTTATGGGAGGAGGGAAGGCAATCTGAAGTACCGTAATAATCGGGAGGGATTATTACAGTAACAAACACCCCTTATTAAAAATAAACCGCATACAAACATCTTTTGGATTGTAACAACATTAATAGACAAACAAAAGAGGGGTGCGGGTATTTAATCCTCACAATTAAATTAAAGAGAGGAGGGGGATGCCGGTCCAGTGCAGTTAAAAAACTTTAAAATAAGAAATGGAAAGGAGCTAATGGATGAACAGGTTTTTAAGGATAGTTACAGTAATTTTGGTAGCGCTCACCATGTTAGTAGGTATCGGTATTTATCAGTCAATGGCAGGTTCGGCAGAGGGTAAGGGCATCTTTGCATCAAAGAAATGCGGAGACTGTCATCTGACTGCAGGGCCAAACACAGATAAGGCCTTTGCAGACAAATTGAAACACAAAGGGCCTGACCTGTGGTTTGCAGGGAGCAAATTTAAAAAGGATTGGCTTGAAGGCTGGCTAAAAAACCCAAAACCAATAAGGCAAATGGAATACAACTCTATTGAAAAGAAAAATTCCGGAAATCACTCAAAACTCTCAGATAAAGAGGCAGGCGATGTAACAGCA
>JACPZJ010000139.1 GCA_016195585.1 Nitrospirota bacterium
CCTGCTATACAGCTCCCTAAAGTAGTTTCTTGTAAATGTTGGAAGCCCCGAGAGGTATTCTGGGGTAAGATTTGGCAAGGGCTTTTTCTTTCGTGGGTTCGCCTTCTTTGCCGCAATGCCCATGTAGTGAAAGAAGGATGCGATATCTCCATCTCCTTCGTCAATCTGATACCAGAGGCAGGGGAGTTTCTTCTGCTCAAGGTAGGTAGATATGAGGGTTGTCTTTCCAGCGCCAGGAGGCGCTGTTATCCAGATGACAGAGCGGTTGCGCGCCTCATCAAGAAGTTTAAACAGCCTTTTTCTTATCAACACATTTGCCGATTTAGGTTTTGTAAGCTTGGCTAAAGAAGATGTTTGCTTCGTTTTTTCTATTTTCCTACTCATACTTCAGCGCCTCAATAGGATGAACACTTGATGCCTTCCTGGCAGGATAGAGGCCAAAGAATATCCCTGTAGCAGCAGAAAAACCAAATGCCCCCAGAATAGACAAAGGAGAGATTCGCGTTTCCCATTCAACAATATATGGCAGTAATATGGCAACACTGCTTCCCAGAAGTATTCCTATTATACCCCCTGTGAGGCTAAGGATTACTGCCTCTGTTAGAAATTGCGACTGGATATCCTTTCTCGTAGCGCCAATGGCGCGGCGTATGCCAATCTCCTTTGTCCTCTCAGTTACAGATACAAGCATTATATTCATTATTCCAATCCCGCCTACGATTAATGAGATGGATGCAATGCTCCCGAGAAGGAGCATCATGGTCTTTGAGGTTGCCTCCTGCAGGGTAAATATTTCTGTCAGATTTCTGATGGTAAAATCATCCTCCTGCTTTGGCATTATGCGATGCCTCTGCCTGAGAAGCCTTGCTGTATCATCCACTGCCTCCTTCACCTGTGCCGGGGCAGATGCCTTTACCATCATCCCTGTAACATAGGTTATTCCAAAGAGCTTTTTTTGCGCTGTTGTTATCGGCACAATTACAACATCATCCTGATCCTGCCCCATGCTGTTCTGCCCCTTCTCTGACAGCACGCCGTTTACTATAAATGGCACATTCTTGATTCTGATAATCTGGCCGATTGGGTCTTCATCGCCAAATAGATTTTCTTTAACAGTCCTGCCTATCAGGGCTGCCTTTGCGCTTCCTCTCACCTCTGTCTCAGAAAAGGCTTCTCCCTTTACTACACCCCACTCCCTTACCTCAAGAAATGAGGGTGTTACACCCAGAAGGATAGTGCTCCAGTTCTGATTCCCTGCAACAACTTGAGCAGAGCCTCTTACTATTGGCGCTGCATTTGAAACAGCAGGAACCTCGCGCCTTATTGCCTCTGCATCATCCATTGTCAGGGTAGTCCTGCTGCCTGTAGCCGCCCTGAGACCTCCTGATGTTGATGCCCCGGGCAAAATAAGAAATAGATTGCTCCCCATGCTCTCTATCTGTTTTGACACCCTATCCTTTGCGCCCTGTCCGATCGCCACCATAGCTATAACAGCGGCAACACCGATTATAACGCCGAGCATTGTAAGGCCTGCGCGGAGCTTATTTACCCTGAGGGAGCTAAGCGCAGTTGATATGTTTATTTGAAGAGCCATAGTTATTAAATACAAACGAAACAATTAATGTTATATTTTTATCGTCATTCCTGCGTGTCTTTGGCAGGAATCCAATATTTATAAAGGCTTGGATGCCCGACAGAAACCTTCGGGCATGACAAAAAGTTGTCTTACTTATGAACTCATTATTAACCTTAGAAGCATGTCATTCCTGCATGTATTTAGCAGGAATCCATGTCTTATAAATCAAATATCAAAATGCAAAATTATGGAATTCCTTAATTTTAATTTTTGCATTTTACATTTGATACTCTGGATTCCCGCTCAGAGACTCTGCGGGAATGACAAGAGCTTCTTACATCGGCATCCTCGGCCCGCTGGGTGGTCCGCTTGCGCCCTTCTTCTCCCCTGCCTCTGCAGTCAGAACAATCTCCCCCTCTTTCAGGCCGGAAATCACCTCTGTAACCCTGCCGTCAGAAATTCCAATCTCAATCGCTCGGGAAACAGGCCTTCCATTCTCCATTACCCAAATCCTCTTCCCCTTCTCCTTTTTTTCCGGCTCATTATTCTTGAGCTTCACCCTGAAGGCCGAATTTGGAATTGTAAGCGCGCCCTTTTTGCTGTCCACAATAATGGAGACATTCGCAGTCATGCCGGGCCGCAGCAGCCTTTTTGGATTATCCACCTTTATAATAGTGTTGTATGAAATTACATTCTGCTGATTAATGGGCGAATAGTATATCTTTGCCACCTTACCTTCAAAGGCCTGCTGAGGAAATGCATCCACTCTGAAGGATGCCGTATCATCCATTTTTACTGCGCCGATATCCGCCTCGCTGATATATGTATCCACCTGCATCTTGCCGAGGTCCCCGATTACAAAAAGGGTCGGCGTTGACATGCTCGCTGCAACTGTCTGGCCTGACTCAATATTCCTTGTAATAACCGTGCCATTAATCGGCGACCTGATTGTTGTATTATCAAGATTCACCTTTGCCACTGTAAGCGCTGACTCTGCCTGCTTAACCTGCGCCTCTGCTGATTTAAAGGATACACGGGCAGCATCAAAACTGCTCTGGGCTGTATCCATATCGGTTTCAGCGACAAGGCCGTCTTTAAAAAGCAGCTTTGTCCTTTTTAATGTTCTTTCAGCATCCTTTAAAGCAATCTCTGCCTTTAGCAGCGACGCCTTTGCGCTTGAGAGATTTGCCTCGGCCTGCAGAAACTGCGCCTTGAAGGACTCAGGGTCAATCTGTGCAAGGAGTTCCCCAGCCTTTACCTCTGAATTAAAATCTGCATAGATTTTTTTTATTGTTCCGGAGACAGATGTGCCGACAAGCACAGATACAACAGGATTAATAGTCCCGGTTGCCAGCACCTCTTTTGTTACATCAGCAACCACTACCTTTGCTGTCTTATAGTTAGAATTCCCATTCTTGCCAGTAAAAAAGAGATAAAAGAGTATTATAACTATAATTAGTGCAGCGCCGACTCCGGCAATTATTAATTTTTTACTATAACCAGACATTGCCCTCCTCATAATTTAATCTGAAATCTTGAATTTATTTTATCTCCACCCCTCCTGTTGCCTTCGGGTCAAAGGCGTCTCTCAGGCCGTCGCCGAGCAGATTAAAGCATATAATAGTTACAGAAATAAATATCCCGGGTATCAATATCCACGGCGCGCTTGTCAGTACACGGATGCTCTGTGCAGCAGAGAGCATATTGCCCCATGACGGATACGGCTCCTGTATGCCGAGGCCGAGGAAGCTCAATGCAGCCTCGCCTATTATATAGCCCGGCACAGAAAGGGTCATGGCAATAATCGTATAAGAAAGTGTATTCGGCAGTATATGCCTTACAATAATCCTCAGGTGTCCTCCTCCTATTGCCTTTGCAGCAGTAACAAAGTCATATTCCTTTATAGATAAAACCATGCCCCTTATTACCCTCGCAAGTCCTGCCCAGCCAATGAAGCTCATTATAAGGATAATAAAGAAATAGACCTGAACAGGCGAAAGGCTTGTGGGGAATATTGCCCTTAAAGCTAAAAGCAGATAGATGCCCGGCACTGCCATTATTATTTCGCCAAGGCGCATCAGTATATTATCTGTTTTACCACCAAAGTAGCCTGCAATGCCACCCATTAATAAACCTAAAACGAATGAGATCAAAACGCCGAGGATACTGATTGAAAGCGATATCCTTGCGCCATAGAGCAGGCGGGTAAAAAGGTCGCGTCCGTGCAGGTCAGAACCGAGGAGAAATATCCTGCTTGGATCCTCTGTGCCAAAGAGCCTGTAGCCTCCGTCCCTTTTTATAAAAAAGTATATTGGGAATCTTTTTGATGTATCAGGCTCGTATCTTTTAAATACAGGGTCAACGAGATTGTAATTGTAGACAAATGGCCGAAGATGAAATCTCCCCTCTGCATCTATAAAGTGTATGCCTGTTGACGGATGATATGACTTTGTCCTGTTCTGCTCATCATAGTCGTATGGTGAGATAAAATCTGCAAAGAGGGCAAAAAAGGCAAGGGCAATTATGATCCACATTGCGAACCATGCCATTTTGTTTCGTCTCAGCCTGTTTATTACTATCCTGAAATTACTTTTCTGCTGCATCTGTTAATCTGCTCCAAAATTTATTTTCAAATTTCCAATCTCCAATTTTCAATTTCCAATTTTTATCCCAGCTTTATCCTCGGATCCATAAATGCAAGAAGTATATCAGCTATCAGATTTCCAATAATAAGGAGTATAGTGCCCATGAAGAGGCTTCCCATCACAAGATACAAATCATAGCTCGTTACTGCCTCAAGCATCAGCCTCCCCAGCCCCGGCCAAGAAAAGACAATCTCTGTTAATGCGGCGCCGCTTAAAAGGCTTGCAATCTCAAAGCCGAGCAGCGTAATAAGCGGATTTATTGCATTTGGAAAGATATGCTTCCATACAACAAGCTGTTCAGGCAGGCCTTTTGCCCTCGCAGTTGTTGCATAGGGCTGGCGCATCACCTCTATAAAATTGCTCCGCATCTGCCTGATGAGCGAGCCAATGCCAATAAAACCGAGGACAAAGACAGGCAGTATCAGGTGATGTATCCGGTCAAGG
>JACPZJ010000150.1 GCA_016195585.1 Nitrospirota bacterium
AGTATGACAGGTTATGCAAGAAGCGAATGGACAGGCGAAGGCAAGTCTTATGTTGCAGAGATCCGTTCTGTAAATCATAAGTACTGCGATGTCTCCGTCAAGCTGCCGAGGACACTCCTCTCCCTTGAGGGGATGGTAAAGGGGATAATACAGAAGGAATTTTCACGGGGCAAGTTTGATGTTATAATCTCAAGGAATGGCTCTGATGATTATGCAAAAAGGCTTGTCCTTGACGAAGAATTAGTCAGGCAGTATTTTAATATACTTCAGGACTTAAAGGCAAGATTCGGCCTTAAGGGTGAGATAGATATTAACCTCCTGTCAGGTTTCAGCGACATGATTAAGGTCTCGCCTGTGGAAGAAGACGAGAAAGAGGTTGCAAGGATACTGAAAAAAATCCTGCATAAGGCAATAATTTCATTGATAGAAATAAGAAAGAGGGAGGGGCAGGCGCTTTATAAAGATATTATTAAGAGGTTGGGTATTATTGTAAAAGCTATTAATAAAATTGAGCGGCTCTCAGGCATGGTCTTTTCAGCATATCATAAAAAACTGAGGGAGAGGATCGCTGCAATAAATAAATCATTAAAGATAGACCACGCAAGGCTCGCGCAGGAGGTAGCCCTGATTGCAGAGCGGTGTGATATCACAGAGGAGATTGTCAGATTTAAAAGTCATGTAAACCAGTTTAAGAGATTTCTTAGTAGCGGCAAGGGGGTATTGATGCCACGCAGGGGAGAAAGACAAGGTCAATAATAATTACAGACAGCGATCATATAATCCTGTCCGGAATACAGGTTGAGACTATTACGCAAAGGATTACCTCGGGCAAGCCTGCCGCTTACCCGGTTGAGGGGGAGTAACAGTTTAGCCATTTTAAAGAAATGGCTAAACTTCAATGTAAAATGCAGATTTTAAATTGCAAATTTTAAAATTTTCAAAGATTCTTCCTAATTTTGCGTTTTTCATTTTGCAATTTAAAATTTTCAATGCTGTTTAGCAGTTTACTCTAAACTGCTAAACAGTTACGAAGGGGAGGTTCAGCAATAGGATATGGCAGGCACAAACAAAAAAGGGCTGCTTGTGGTTGTATCAGCGCCATCAGGCGCAGGGAAGACAACATTATGCAAAGAAATATCAAGGGGGCTTCCAAACCTCAAGCACTCAATCTCATACACCACCCGACAGCCGAGGCCAAATGAAATTGATGGTGAACACTATTTTTTCGTAACAGCAGAGAAGTTCAAACAGATGGTAAAAAAGGGCGAGTTTGCAGAATGGGCAGTTGTACATGGCAATTTATATGGGACATCAAAGAAACAGTTGTCATCAATGCTCAATAATGGGATAGATGTGATACTGGATATTGATTCTCAGGGGGCAATGCAAATCAAAAAAAACTGGAAGGCCGGAGTCTATATATACATCCTGCCTCCATCCTTTGACGACCTGAAGACAAGGCTTATGGAGAGGAATGCTGATGCAAAAGATGAGATCAAAAAACGGCTGAAAAATGCCAGAAAGGAAATTCCTTATTATAAAAGATATAATTATGTTATAATAAATGACAGGTTTGATAAGGCATTAGAGAAGTTAAAATCTATTATAATCGCAGAAAAGCTACGGATAGAAAGGTTTAACAAAAATCTTATAAAAGAAAAATTTGGATCTTAGGAGGTTTTTTTTATGGATATTGTATCATTACCGGTAGAAATTGAAAAGGAGAAGCATATCAACCGTTTCAAGCTTGCTAATCTTGCAGTACAGAGGACAAAGGAATTAATGGAGGGCGCACGGCCTGTGATAATCACACGGTATATAAAGGAGACAACTATTGCACTGGAAGAGATCGTCTCCTCTGAATTTACCCTTTTAACAGGCAAAGAGGCAAGAAAGGCTATTATGGAAACCGTAAGAGAGATTGGCGCAGGAGAGGAGATATTTGAAGAAGAGGATGAGGATTCTGCTGAGATAAAAAAGGATCTAAGCGTCTACCGCAGTGAGGGGGAGGGCTCAGGGAGAGAACCAGAGGGCAAGTAGCAAAGTATGCTTACAGGTAAAAGAATAATCCTCGGCATAACAGGGAGTATTGCAGCCTATAAGGCTGCTGAGATTGTAAGAAGGCTAAGGTCTTTAAATGCAGAGGTATGGGTAGTAATGACAAGGGGCGGGACAGAATTCATTACTCCCCTTACATTACAGACACTTTCAGGCCATACTGTTTATACAGAAACCTTTGCGCTTCAGGAAGGCTCAAAGATTACCCACATCAATCTTATTAAGGATGCTGATCTATTCCTCATTGCCCCTGCAACTGCAAATATTATAGGGAAGTTTGCAGCAGGGATCGGGGATGACCTTCTGACTACAATGGCGCTTGCGGCAAGGTGCCCTGTAATTATTGCGCCTGCTATGGATAGTGACATGTATGATAATCCAATTTTGCAAAACAATATCGCACAGCTAAAAGAGACAGGCTGCAGATTTATAGAAACTGAAGAGGGTGAGCTTGCATCAGGTCTTGTAGGTAAAGGCAGGCTGGCAAATATAGAGGTTATCATCTCTACTGTTATTGATCTCCTTGTTGTAAAGAAGGATATGGCAGGCGAGGTGGTATTAGTAACTGCCGGACCAACACGGGAATATCTGGATCCTGTCCGTTTTATATCAAACAGGTCATCAGGAAAGATGGGTTATGCCATTGCCGCCTCTGCAAAAGAAAGGGGCGCTGAGGTCATACTTATATCAGGGCCGACCACACTCCAGAAACCTGCCAAATCTGAAGGCATAGAATTAATAAATGTTGTCACTGCCTCAGAGATGAGAGAAGAGGCGCTGAAAAATCTAAAGAGGGCTACCATTGTAATAATGGCTGCTGCTGTCTCTGATTACAGGCCGGTTGATATAAGTCCCGGAAAGATTAAGAAGAGCGGCGGCAATGTTAGCTTAGACCTTACTGAGACGCCCGATATATTAACCGAGATAGGAATGGATAAGGGCAATAGAATAGTTGTAGGCTTTGCAGCAGAGACAGAAAATCTGGAAAGTAACGCAATGTTAAAATTGAAGAGAAAGAACCTTGATATAATTGTTGCCAATGATGTGTTAGACCCTGATGCCGGCTTTGAGGTGGACACAAATGTCGTTACAATCATTGATAAGAACAATGAGGTTACACCGCTTCCAAGGATGTCAAAGAAAGAGGTCTCTTATAGAATCCTGGATAAAATAGCCAAGATAGCTAATCTAAAGAGGACCTACAGCAGGGCGTGAGGTATACTATTTCTTGTATCTTATTTTATTATAAACAATATCTTGTGGATAAGCAATAGTAAGGGCTTTTTACATATTTTTAATCTATACTCAGCAGGGTATTTTTACTTAATCTATTGATTATAAAAGATTTTTATGTGCCTAAAAAATAGGCAATCCGCTGAGCAGGCTCAATTTCAGCCTTTACTAAAAGAAGGATGCAGCAGTTATCCACAGGTTGTTCACATTTTCTGGGGAAAATTATATAACTACTGATATTAAAATGAAAATTAAAGAATTAAACTACGCTGATCTGGTAGACAATATACTCCTCGTTAAAGACAAGAGATTAAACATTGCAAAGAATGGCAGCCCATATTTATCTATTAAATTTGTAGATAATACAGGTGAGATTGATGCAAAACTCTGGGATGAGGCGGACACATATAACAATGCCTTTAAAAAAAATGACTTTGTCAGGATAAAGGGGAAGGTAATAAACTATCAGGGAACAAAACAGATACAGATAAGGCAAATAGAAAAGGCGCCTGACTCTGAAATTAATATCAGTGAGTATTTGCAGAGATCTGAGAGAGATACTGATGAGATGCTCAGGGAGTTAAAGGAGAAGATTGATTCTATTGAAAATCCTCATCTGTCAAAACTATTGCATCTCTTTTATGAGGACAAGGAGTTCATTGGGTTATTCAAAAACGCCCCTGCTGCAAAGAGTAATCACCACGCCTTTCTTGGAGGTCTTCTTCAGCACACCCTTGAATTGCTAAGTCTCTGCTATGATGTGGCAAAATATTACCCAGATATTGACCGTGACATCTTAATAGCAGGCGCCATGCTGCACGACATTGGCAAGGTTCATGAATTAAAATATTCAAGGACCTTCGGCTATACAGATGAAGGCGGTTTAATCGGGCATATTACAATCGGGGTTGAGATGATCTCTGAGAAGGTCAGGATGATTGAGGATTTCCCCGATAAGCTTGAGATGCTGCTGAAGCATATGATATTAAGCCATCACGGGCATTATGAATATGGTTCTCCGAAAAGGCCAAAGACGCTTGAGTCGCTCCTCTTATACTATCTGGATGAGTTGAATGCAAAGGCAGATATGTTCCGGAAATCCCTTAATGAAAACAGGGATGAGGATGACAACTGGACGGCGTATAGCAAGATATTTGAAAGATATCTATTCAGGGGGGATATAAGATAGAATATGAACCTTCCTAATTTTATTACACTATGTAGAATATTAATGATCCCCTTTTTTATCAACTTCCTCGTCTATAATTATAACCTCTATGCCTTTGGCGTATTCCTGCTTGCAGGGATATCCGATGCCCTTGACGGTTTTATTGCAAGGACATCAAAAAAGAGAACCCGCCTCGGCACTATCTTAGACCCTATGGCTGACAAGCTCCTGCTATCATCATCCTTCCTCACCATGACCATAATACAGAAAATGCCTGTATGGGTAAGTATTATTGTACTAAGCAGGGATATTATTATTATTATAGGCGCATTAATGCTCCTTCTATTCTATGAGGGGCTTAATATATCACCATCCATATTAGGCAAGGGAACTACGCTATTTCAGATTCTTTATGTAATTCTAACCCTGTTATTTTTAGTGCTTGGAAAGGATGTGGCTGTATTATCGCCGCTGCTCTGGATAACCATAGGCCTCACAGTGGTATCAGGCATCCAGTACATATATATATGGTTTAAGCTGTTGAATAGCAATGATAAACAGTTTTAGAAGAATTCTGGTTTTGCAGAAGCCTCCTTAACATCAATATCCATGCCGGCCATGCTGCTTATTCCCCTCTTTTTCTCAAATTCCCTTATAAAGACCCTTACAATCTCAGGATCAAACTGTATTCCGGAAAACTTTTTTAATTCAGACAAGGCCATACCATCAGGCAGGGCCTTTCTATAAGGCCTGTCGGATGTCATGGCATCAAAGGCATCGGCAATCTGCAGAATCCTTGCACCGAGGGGGATATCCTCCCCTTTCCTGCCGTCAGGATAGCCCTTCCCGTTATAAAACTCGTGATGATAATATATTAATGGTATTGCCTGAGAGAGGAAATTTATCGGCTGGATGATCT
>JACPZJ010000151.1 GCA_016195585.1 Nitrospirota bacterium
AGGATAACAGAAAGGAATTTCTGGAGTCAAGGATAAGAAAAAGGCTGAAGGCAAAAAATATCAGAAGCGTGTATCAGTACTATAAATACATAAGTGATAATGGTGAAGGAAAAAAGGAACTGCTTATCCTTCTTGATGCCATCACAATAGGCGAGACATCCTTTTTTAGGAACAGGCCGCAATTTGATTTTTTCAGGGACAAGGTTATGCCGGAGATAATAGAAGGAAAGAGAAAGGCAGACAGCAGGACTATTAAGATATGGAGCGCCGGATGCTCAACAGGCGAGGAGGTCTATACAATAGCAATGGAGTCTCTGGAGGCAATGGAGAGATACGGTAATTTAATGTCTTATCCGCTTACGATAATAGGCTCTGATATATCCCTTTCAGCCTTAAATACTGCAAAGGATGGAATCTATTCTAAAGAAAGGGTTGAAGGCGTGGAAGAAAAATATCTTAGAAAATATTTTAATATTGACGGCGGAAGCTGCGCTGTCTCAGGGCATATAAGGCAGTGCACGATCTTTGACTTTCATAATCTCAAGAATGAGAACGGCCTAAGGGATCTGGATGCAATATTCTGCAGGAATGTGATGATATATTTTGACTCTGAGGAGCAGAAGAGGCTGATTGATAAGTTTTATAATTCCATAAGGCCCGGAGGTTATCTGTTTATCGGACATTCAGAGACGCTTCAGGGGGTGGATGACAGGTTCAAATTTACATATTTTAATAAGGGAACTGCATATAAACGAATATAGGGCATGACATGGAAGACTACCTTTCAAACCTTTCAGATAAAGAGCTTGAGATGCTGAGGACATCCTTTTTTTCCAATGCCTTTGATGTCCTTGAACAGCTTGGGAGCGAGATACTCAGGATTGAAAATGACCCGGAGGACATGGAGTCTCTAAAAAATATCCAGCGTTATGTTCATACATTAAAAGGGGACTCGGCCTCTATGGGATTTGCCAGCCTTTCAGAGGCTGCCCACAGGCTTGAAGATATCCTCCACATGCTAAGGGAAAAGAGGCTCTGTATGGACAGGAGCCTTGGAGATCTCCTTCTCTCCTTTGTAGACACTGCCACCCAGATATTAACAGACGATAAAGAAAAAAAATGGAGCGGCGTAGACACACGGGGGGTGATAGAAAAGATTGATAACTATCTGCAGGCAGGGCAGGCAGGCAAAAATAAAGTAAATAAGGATAATAAGGAATCCGCCTGTCAGTTGACAGAATACCAGCAGCTTCAGGCCGCACAGGCATTGAAAGACGGCCATTTAGTATATGAGATTGAGGTAAGCTTTGATCCCCAGTGCAGGCAAAGGGAGGTCGGCGCCTTTATGATAAAGACGCAGTTGTCAGATCTCGGCGAGGCCTTATGCTGGGCGCCGGATATTGAAGGCGCAGAGATAGAGAATGCAGATGCAGTAAAAACCATATTGATTACAAAATCAGAGGCAGAGGCTGTTAGAAATGCATGCAGGATTGCAGGCATAACCTCGGATGTCAAACTAAGCAATCTTCCTTTACCCCCCCTTAATTCCCCAACCCATCTATCTTCCCCCTTCCGTCACGATTCAACACTGCGAGTAGATGCTAAAAGGGTTGATGAGATAATGAATCTTGTAGGGGAGCTGATAATCGGAAGGTCAATGATTGCACAGTCTGTCTATGAATTAAGGGAAAGGCTCGGGAAGGATGAGGCTGTAGCCAATCTGCAAAACATTGACTCACTATTTGAACGATCCCTGTCTGAGCTTCAAAAGGGTGTGATGAAGATAAGGATGGTGCCTATTGACCATGTCTTCAGAAGATTTATAAGGGTTGTGAGAGACCTGTCAGCAGAAAAGGGAAAGGAGATAAGGCTTGAGATATCCGGCGCTGAGACAGAGCTTGATAAAGGGATAATTGATGTGATTGGGGAGCCGTTGATTCATATAATAAGAAACTGCATTGACCACGGGATTGAGAAAAAAGAGGATAGGGAGAAAAAGGGCAAGGATAAATGCGGTGTGATAAGGATCAATTCCTATCACGAAGGCGGGCAGATAATTGTAGAGATTGAGGATGACGGGAAGGGGATTGATACAGAGAGGGTGAAGGAAAAGGCAATTGAAAATGGGATAATAGGCAGGGAGGATGCAGACAGCATGAACGATGAGGATGCCATTGACCTGATATTTCACTCAGGCCTTTCAACAGCAGCAGAGGTGACAGAGACATCCGGCAGGGGGATAGGCATGGATGCAGTGAGGAATACAGTGGAGGAGTTGAAGGGGCTTATTCAGGTAAGGTCTGTCCCTGATAAGGGCGCAAGGTTTACAATCAGGCTACCCCTTACCCTTGCGATTATTCAGGGCATGGTATTCTCAAGCGAAGGCAAGAGCTTTGCCTTTCCTTTGTCATCCATACTTGAGATAAGAAGGGTATATAAGGATGAGATTGATACAATAAATGGGATAGAATCCCTGAAATGGCGTGAGAGGATAATATCGCTGATAAGGCTCAGTGAGGTCATAGGAAACCCCTCACCCTATCCCTCTCCCCACAGGGGAGAGGGGATTCAGGTTTGTGCCTCTCCCACAAGGGGAGAGGGAAGCTTGTTTTCTGTCTTCCCTCCCTTGACAGAAGGGAATAACTCCTCCATTCCCCCTCCCTTGACGGGAGGGGGTGAGGGGGAGGGTGATAAGAACAAATCCTTTGCCCTTATAATCGGCCTTGCTGAAAGGAGGCTCGGCATCCTTGTGGACAGGCTGACTGGAAAGAGGGAGCTTGTGATAAAGGCGATAGACAATGGCAGCGACATGATATCCGGCGCCTCCATACTTGGCGACGGTTCAATTGTTCTTATACTTGATACGGCATCCATTATAAAGAGGGCAATGATGCCAGCAGTAGGGGCGAATCTTGTATTCGCCCCATTGAGGTCTATTTAAATAAATCTCCCCTATCCCCTCTTTTCCAAAGAGGGGGATAAAGG
This sequence comes from Nitrospirota bacterium, assembly GCA_016195585.1. Classification (GTDB taxonomy): domain Bacteria; phylum Nitrospirota; class CAKKRA01; order 9FT-COMBO-42-15; family 9FT-COMBO-42-15; genus JACPZJ01. Next base: position 2,986 of record JACPZJ010000151.1, read on the forward strand.
AATTTCCCCCTTTGAAAAAGGGGGATTAAGGGGGATTTTAAAAATTACAGGATGATAAGGGGGATTTTAAAAATTACAGGATGAATAAAGGAATTTTTTAATGAATGGCAAAAAAATAAGGGTGTTAGTGGTAGATGATTCTGCTTTGATGAGAAAGATGATACCCCTGATCCTTAAAATGGACAAGGACATTGAGGTTGTGGGGACTGCTATGGACGGCCTCTTTGCTTTAAAAAAGATACCCGAATTAAGGCCTGACATAATAACCCTTGATGTGGATATGCCGAGGATGGACGGGCTTACTGCGCTCTCGCATATTGTAAAGGAATATAACATACCAGTGCTATTAATAAGCTCGCTGACACATAAGGGCGCCTCAACGACACTAAAGGGACTTGAATTAGGGGCAGTTGACTTTGTTGCAAAACCAAAGGAGGCCATCTCTCTTCATATAATGGATATTGCCGATGAAATACTCACAAAGATAAGGGCGATTGCAAGGACCTCCACAAAAAAACTGAGGCCATTAAGGCCTGTGCCAAAACCTGAGCCAAAGAGGCCCATCACCCTGTTTAAGACTACGGACAGGATTGTTGCCATTGGCATATCAACAGGAGGGCCGAATGCCCTGAGTTATATGCTGCCGCAGATACCAAAGGGATTTCCGGCAGGCATAGTAATAGTGCAGCACATGCCCGAGGGCTTTACAGAACTCTTTGCTGCAAGGCTCAATCAGATATGCCAGATAGAGGTCAAGGAGGCAAGGGACGGTGATATGATACTGCCGGGGAGGGCGCTGATTGCACGGGGCGATAACCATCTGAAGGTAAGGAGGATGCCGCTTGGCGCGGTTGCTGTATTGAGCAAAAGCGAGCCTGTATCAGGGCACAGGCCGTCTGCAGATATTCTTTTTGATTCTGTTGCCGCTGAGTATGGCTCAAATTCTATCGGCATAATAATGACAGGCATGGGAAGCGATGGCGCAGAGGGCATAGGGAGGATAAAGGCGGCAGGCGGAACCACGATTGCGCAGGATGAGGAAAGCTCGGTGGTGTTTGGGATGCCGAGGGCGGCGATTGAGAGGGGATACATTGACTGGATTGCCTCTCTTGAAGAGATATCAGGTCTGATTACAAATGCCTCTGGTTTACCAAGCCAGTTCCCTATTAAAGAAGAAAAGGAGGTTTTATATGGAGCAGGAAGCGGTTAGTCAAATAAGAAAAAAGGATTCCACACCTTACAGATTCCTCCTTGTGGATGATTCAGAGTTTGCAAGAAAAAACATTGCGAGGGTAGTATCCATGCTCGGCGGTTTAATAGCAGGCGAGGCATCAACAGGCAGGGAGGCAGTGGTAAAATATCAGGAGATAAGGCCTGATATAGTCCTTATGGACATATCAATGCCTGAGATGGAGGGTGTAGATGCGGTAGGCGAGATAATAAGAGAGGACCAGAAGGCAACAATCATAATGGTCAGCTCCCTCGGTCATAAGGACCTTGTAAAAAAGGCAATTGCAGCAGGCGCAAAACACTTTATAACAAAGCCTGTTCAAATAGAATATGCTGCAAAAATAGTAAAGGCTGTGCTTGAAGGATGCGGCGGATAAACCAAACAACAATACAACAATTCTGTTGCAACGAGAAAGGTGCAGATGCAAGGCGGAGCAAGGGCTCGCACCGCAGAACCCCCACCCTCCCCTCCCCCTTACTAAGGGGGAGGGTTAGGGAGGGGGTGAGGATGCGAGGCCGAAGTGACAACGCAGCAGATGCGCTTTTATCGTTGCAACAGACGGAGGAGTAAGATGAGGCTTGACCACATAAACCCTTTCATTGAGGCGGCAAGATATGTTTTATCAGAGATATCGCATCTGGACATAAAAGGCGGAGAGCCCTCGCTTAAACACTCACCAATACCGACAAAGGACAATGTAATAATTATTGGCATTGCAGGCGACATGGAGGGGAGGGTGATCTTTGAGATGGATGATAAGGCAGCCCTGACCCTTGCAGGGATAATGAATAATACTAAATTTGAGCAATTGAATCCCATTGCAATAGACAGCCTCTCTGAACTTACTAACATGATGATTGGAAATGCTGTGTCAAGGCTTAATGATATGGGATTTAATTTTACAGTAACACCGCCTACATTTCTAAAAGGAAGGGATATGATAAGCTCAACATCACAGATTGAGACGCTGGTTATTAACCTCTCTGCAGAATACGGAGAGGTGACGCTAAACATTGCTGTCAGATACAAGCATCTGATTAAGAGGGGTTTTGCAGGCCATTCCTTTGGAGAGGATCAGGGTGCAGATGAAGACAGCAATCTATCGTTTGCAGGCCCTGAATACCGGCCGGCGGACCTTGCATCAGGGATTACCATAAATATGCTGTTAAAGGGTTTGGAGAAGATAAAAAGGACAGTATAGAAGGGGCGATGTGCCCTT
>JACPZJ010000140.1 GCA_016195585.1 Nitrospirota bacterium
CCTGCAGAACCGCCCATTGCAACTATATAAAAAGGTTTTTTTACCGCTTTTTTGTAGGGGTTATTCTCTTCCGTTTTATAAACAGGAGATGCCTTGCCCTGTTTTTTTGCGCAGGTTTTTGTATGGCTTCTTTGCTTCCCTTTTTCATAACTACCCCATCGCGATTTTATAGGTTATGCCATAATAAATGGATAACGCTTCAAGGAAGCTCCAGCAGCCCTGAAAAAGGGCTTATAGGTTAAATTAACTCATATTTGATGATGACTGTCAACAAAAATCAAACAACGAACAGCATATTGATTTTGCTGTGACATATTAATTTTACTTTTTTATACTGAACAGATCATCAAGTTTGGCTTCAATAACCAATTCATTCATGCCGCCAAATATCCTGTCCCTGATAATGCCGTCCCTGTCTATAAAATAGGTTGTTGGGACACCCATTACCTGATAATCCTTGACAACCTTTCCGTCAAAATCCATGAGTATCGGATATGTAACTTTATATTTTTTCAAAAACTCTACTACATCCTTTTTCTCCTCCCTAACATCCACCCCAAGGATAACAAGGCCGTTATCATTATTCTTCCTATATGCAGACTCAAGGTCATCCATCTCCTCCTGACATGGCTTGCACCATGTTGCCCAGAAATTGACCAGAACAACCTTTCCTTTAAAATCATTAAGGCTGACTTCCTTGCCATTTATATCCTTTAATGTAAACAGAGGCGCTGGGCTTCCCACATTGGGCCCGGGCAGACCAGCATCATCTTCCTTTTTCTTTGTGCAGGAAAAAAGGAGGGTAATTACGATTACAACAACGAACAACTTTAACAATCCTTTATTCATTTCTTTCTTCTCCATATTAGTGTGGTATCCCTAACATCTCTTTGCATTCTCTTTGTGTCATTCCCGCAGAGTTTTTGAGCGGGAATCCATAAATGAATTAGATTTCCGTTTTCACAGAAAATCCTGGATTCCTGCCAGAGGCATGCAGGAATGACCATATCGTATATAATTTTCTGATTTCTATACCCTGTCCCCTTCCCCCTACACCCTATCTCACACCCCTTCCGGATATTTAATCGGCAATTCCCAGCGAAAAACCCTCTGCTTAATCCTTGCCACATCCTTTATAATCAGCTCAAATGATTTTGTATCTTTATCAATAATTAGATTGCCTGATGAATCCTTCTTTGGAAATCTAATAATCCCCTCTCTATGATGATTATCGCCTGTTTCAAATATTATCTCCCATCCTTCAACAGGCCTTATCTCCCTTCCCTTATCATCCATGAGTACAGCAAGCTCATCCATCCTATATGGCGCAAGCCTTCCTGTATGAACAGTCAGGTTTATCAAGAATACAAGGTATTCATCTGCCTTGAATCTCTCCAAAAGCGAGAGTGCGCCTGTTGCCTTAAAATATTCCGGCGGAGAATAGACTACATCAATATAAACATCCCCCTCGCCAAAATCACTTTTCCACAACTGCTTGAACATCTTATGGACAATATCAGATGAAAGGGAAGAAACAAGCGGAAGCCTTGTTGTCTGGAGATGCCGTATTATTACTGCTGCCTCGTTATCCTTTAGCTGAACATTGTTGACATTCCTCATCCTGTCTACAACTGCTGCCCATTCAAATGGCGTATGATTTGCCCTATCAATAACATCCCTGCTGTGGCATCCTCTAAAACAATTATATTCAAAAATGAATCTCTCATCTTTTGGGGCAATGCTTTTTACAATGCCGTATCTGAAGAGCATCATCCTGCCTACAGATGAAATATCGCCTGAAACAGAGGTTGCACCGAGGCTAAAAGAGAGAAATATAACAACTCCAGTTATCACAAGCAACACCAACGTTGCACTAATAATTACTTTTTTCATAACTTATCTATAGCAAACGCATTAAATAATGTTACATTGTCATTGCGAGCGACAGCGAAGCAATCTCATAAATGGCGGGATTGCTTCGTCGCTTCGCTCCTCGCAATAACACGTCAATTATTGCGTTTGTATTAATACACACCTGAACCCATAATCATTTGACATCACAAAAGGATTATCTGCAAGCCGCACAGCGCTCCTTGCGCTAATCGGCGGCGCAATCCATGAACCGCCTTTTAAAACCTTTAACCCCTTTTCCTTATCATACCATGTATCTGTCCACTCCCATACATTGCCTGACATATCATACACGCCGTAAGGGCTCACGCCTTTGTCAAGGCTTCCTACTGGGACAGTGCCGCCAGGGAATAATGATGCTGTTGTCTCCTCTTTATAGCTTCCCACCCTCGCCTCGCCGCCAAGCTCAGATGCTGCTGTATTTGCCTTTGCCTTATCAAATTCATTCCCCCATGGAAACTGCCTTTCGTCTATGCCCCTTGCAGCCTTTTCCCATTCCTCTTCTGTTGGGAGCCTCTTGCCGAGCCATTTGCAGTATGCGTCTGCCTCTGCCCATTTGATATTTACAGCAGGATGGTTCTCCCTGCCAAAGGGGACAACATAGTCTGTTTTAAATCTCTTATACTGGCTATTTGTCACCTCGTATTTGTCTATATAAAAATCCTTTACAAATACCTTTTTCTTAGGTGTCTCATTTTTATACCAGACAGGCTTTGCCTTTCCGCCAAATTTATTTATAATATCCACTATCTCATTATCGCTGCTTCCCATCGTAAACTCACCTGAAGGAATCATAGCCATATCTGATTTTTCACCCCTCACCCTTCCCTCTCCCCCAAGGGGAGAGGGTAACTGAGAGAACTTCTCCACTGGTGGGAGAGGGGCGGGGCTGGAGGGCTTCTTAACAGGAGCTTCTGAAACCTCATCAACCACAACAAATTTTCCGTGATACATGTCCATAGAGCATCTGAAGGGCATCTCTCCGATCTTCTTTGGTGTAAAATCAAAGTATGTGATGCCTTCTATCGGGATTATCTTATTGATATTAAATAACGGCAAAATAAAGTCCCTTAAACATCCTGAATGTCTTCCAGCCTTTAGTGTCACACGAACAGGCGCGCCATTCTTTATAATTATCTCGTTAGGATAGTAACCGTCATTCAGGGCAACAATCTCTATCTCCTGAACTCCGCTGTCATTTACCTTTGCTGTAATCTTCTTTTTCTGCCTTACATCTTCCTCTACAATACCTGAGCCGCTTGATACCAATCCCTGAAG
>JACPZJ010000141.1 GCA_016195585.1 Nitrospirota bacterium
GATAAGAAAGACCATAGAGGACTTCTGGCGGGATGAGCATTATAAGAATGGCTATGAACTTGTATATACCCCTCATATAGCAAGGCTTGATCTCTGGCGCACAAGCGGGCACTGGGACTTTTATCGCGAGAATATGTATTCTCCGATGATAATAGAGGATGTGGAATATGAGCTAAAGCCCATGAACTGCCCATTTCATATTATGATATATAAGTCTCATATAAGGAGTTATCGCGATCTGCCGATGAAATTTGCAGAGCTTGGGACTGTCTATCGCTATGAACGTTCAGGCGTGCTGCACGGCCTTCTTCGTGTAAGGGGCTTTACTCAGGATGATGCGCATATCTTCTGCAGGCCTGACCAGCTTGAGGATGAGATATTAAAGATACTTGATTTTACATTATTCATGCTAAGGACATTTGGTTTTACAGAATATGATATCTATCTTTCCACAAGGCCTGAAAAATATGTGGGGGCGATTGAGAACTGGGAAAAGGCAACAGATGCGCTAAGGCTTGCCCTTGAAAAAAGGGGATTAAAATACGAGGTGGACCCCGGCGAGGGTGTATTTTACGGCCCAAAGATAGATTTAAAGATAAAGGATGTGCTCGGCAGGGCGTGGCAGTGCACAACCATTCAGGTTGACTTTAATCTGCCTGAGAGGTTTGAAGTATCATATGTTGGCGAGGACAACAAGCCCCACCAGACAATAATGATACACCGCGCATTGATGGGGTCTCTGGAGAGATTCTTTGGTGTGCTGATAGAGCATTATGCCGGCGCCTTTCCTGCATGGCTCTCGCCTGTGCAGGCTGTGGTTATGACCATAACAGATGCGCAGACGGAATATGCAAAGGGTATTGCGGAATTGTTGAAAAAAGAGGGCATTCGTGTACAAGGCGATTTTAGGAGTGAAAAGATCGGGTTTAAAATAAGAGAGTCCCAGCTCATGAAGGCGCCTTATATGCTTATCATCGGTGATAAGGAGGTTCAGGCAGGGGCAGTCGCAGTGCGGACGCGAAAGGGCGAAGACCTCGGCCAGATGAAGGTGGAGGAGTTTTTAAACAAGATAAAGAAAGAGATAGAAGAAAGGGCTGCATAAGACATTGTTGAAATACGCAAAAGCAGCAGAGAGTCGGGGCAGAGGAAAACATATAACATATACTTTAACACTTTAACTTAAAGGAGGTGGCAATATAAGTACTATAAAACTAAGGATAAACAGAGAGATTAGGGTAAAAGAGGTAAGGGCAATAGACCCGGAAGGCAACCAGCTCGGGGTCTTATCTATTCAAGAGGCGCTAAAAAAGGCAGAGGAGTTTGGTTTAGACCTTGTGGAGATATCTCCCACTGCCAAACCGCCGGTTTGCAAGATAATGGACATTGGCAAATATAAATACGAGCAGAGCAAGAAACTCCACCAGATGAAGCAGCACCAGAAGGTGATGGTTTTAAAGGAGGTAAAGCTCAGGCCCTATACCGAGGAGCATGATTTAGAATATAAGATAAACCATATAAGGCAATTTTTAGAAGACGGCAATAAGGCAAAGGTAACCCTTACCTTTAAGGGAAGAGAGTTAAGCCATATAGGCCTTGCAAAAAATCTACTTGACAAAATAGTAAAGAATGTTGAAGATATCGGTAAGGTTGAGCAGCAGCCAAAGCTTGAAGGCCGCAACATGATAATGATAGTTGTGCCGAAATAAAGACTGGAGGTTCAGGATAGATGGCAAAATTGAAAATGAAAACCCACCGCGGGACAGCAAAAAGACTTAAGGTCACTGCCGGCGGGAAGGTTAAGATGCACCGCGCAGGTATGAGGCACCTGCTTACAGGAAAGCCTGCAAGAATAAAAAGAAAGCTTGTCCAAGCCGGGACAGCGGATAAGACAAATATAAAGGCAATAAAAAAATTGTTGCCTTACGGTTAAAGGAGGGAGGTTTAAGAAATGCCAAGGGCAAAAGGTGGTTTTAAAACAAGAAGAAGGAGAAAGAAGGTATTAAAACTCGCGGAAGGATACTGGGGCGCTAAAAGCAAGCTCTTCAGAACTGCAACTGAGGCCGTTGACAAGGCATTAAAATATGCCTATCGCGACAGGCGCGCAAAGAAGCGCGACTTCAGGCAGCTCTGGATTGCGAGGATAAATGCAGCAACAGTTGCAAACGGCCTTTCATACAGCAAATTTATCTCTGGCCTGAAAAAGGCAAATGTAGGCATGAACAGGAAGGTATTGGCTGATCTGGCAGTAACAGATCCAGCAGGATTTACAAAAATAGTAGAGACTGCAAAGGCACAGTTAAAAGCAGCCTAAAGAAATAGGGGCGATTAAAAATCGCCCCTTAATGCCTCTTTACTATCTACACAGACCTTAAGGGCTTCAACTGTTTCCAATTTTTATATGGTAAAACACCCCTTCAGACTTTAGTCAGGTCTGGCACTGTTAGTCCGTTAGTCCAAGACATGATATATTACCTGACCCAAATAACTTATTGACTTTTTTTCAGAAGGGGGTAAGATATAATCAATTAGCAGCCGAGATCCATCCAAAGGATGGATGCGGGGGACCCAAACGTTGGGGCGTATTCCGTTTTAAGGATAGGGTACTTCCAGACCCGAGCCCGTCAGCTAACCTCGTAGGTATGTGGAAGGGCAATAGGCAGAAAGAAGAACCGTTTCATTGCCAGCGGTTTTTTGTTTTCTCCTTCGTTTGCCCCCCCCTTAGAAGGAGGAAAATATGTCACTCAAGCGTTTTCTTATCGGAAGTCCTATCGAAACTATCAAAGAGAAATATGAACGTCTTACCAGAACAGTGGGGCTCGCCGTCTTTTCGTCGGATTCGCTTTCCTCGGTTGCGTACGCAACCGAGGAAATACTGCTCGCCCTTTTGCTTGGAGGAGCGGCGCTCATCCACTATGCCATGCCTATTGCGATCGGAATTACAGTCCTTATCGCAATCGTCGCCATCTCATATTTCCAGACCATCCATGAATATCCGTCCGGAGGGGGCGCCTATATCGTTGCAAAGGAAAATCTCGGCACATATCCGGGCCTTGTTGCCGGAGCAGCGCTGCTTATAGATTATGTCCTTACCGTTACCGTCAGCATTTCCGCAGGCGTTGCCGCGATTACATCTGCCTTTCCTGTATTGCGCAACCGTACAGTAACCCTTTGTCTTGTTGCTATCCTTTTCGTCATGCTCGTCAACCTCAGGGGCGTCAGGGAATCTGGAAAGGCGTTCTTGCTCCCCGTTTACTTTTTCATAGGGAGCCTGTTGCTTTTGATTGTGGTGGGGCTCGCAAAATATTCCATGCTGCCTCAACCCCCGTTTGCAGTCTATAAGGAATCACCAGCTAATATGGTGATACTCCTTGTTGCGATGCGGGCCTTCGCATCGGGATGCGCTGCACTGACGGGAATAGAGGCGGTCGCAAACGGTGTCAGGGCATTTAAAGAGCCTGAGGCAAGGAACGCGGGTATTACCCTCGGGTGGATGGCGGTAATACTGGCTACCTTTTTCATTGGCATCACCTTTCTTGCGGATCACTACCATATACTTCCCGCTGAGAACGAGACCGTTCTTTCTCAGCTTGCAAGGACTATCTTCTCTAAAGGTATCTTCTATTACTGTGTCCAATTCTCAACCTCGCTCATTCTCATCCTCGCTGCCAATACATCGTTCGCGGACTTTCCGAGACTTTCGTCCATAATGGCTGCGGACCGGTATCTGCCGAGGCAGCTTAGCAATAGAGGCGACAAGCTGGTGTTTTCCAATGGCATACTTCTACTTGGATTCTTTTCAGCTTTGCTAATCTTACTGTTCGGAGGAGATACTCACGCCCTGATCCCACTCTATGCTGTCGGCGTTTTCACTGCCTTTACCCTTTCCCAGGCAGGCATGGTCAAACACTGGATTACCTATAAGGGAAAAGGCTGGCGTAAAGGGATGCTTATAAACGGCATCGGCGCGGTAACTACTGCAATCGTGCTTATTATCATTGCAGCCGAAAAGTTTACCCACGGCGCATGGATCGTGCTCATCGCCATACCATGTCTTGTGCTTCTAACCCGCAAGATACACGAGCACTACCTCTCCACCGCCGAGCAGCTTTCGCTCAAACAATGCCTGACCGAGACAAACAAATTCACGCACCACTCGGTCATCGTTCCTGTATCGGATATGCAGCAGGCGATCATCAATGCCATCAAGTACGCAAAGGCGCTCTCCGATGATGTCACCGCCGTGTATGTCTGCATTGATCCCATCAAGGCAGAGAAAATCAAGGCAAAGTGGGACCCGTACTGCATGGGTGTTCCCCTCCATATCCTTGACTCTCCTTATCGCTCTGTGACAGAACCGCTTATTGACTATATCGATGAGGTTCGCAAACAATACAAGGACGGCGTAATTACAGTGGTGCTGCCCGAGTTTGTTCCTTCAAAATGGTGGCACCATCTCCTCCATAACCAAACCGCTCTCTTTATAAAGGGGCTGCTGCTATTCAAAAAGGGAGTAGTATCCACAAGCGTGCCGTTTCATTTAAAAAGGTGACGCGCCTAAGAGATATTAACATAGGAGGAATTCTGATGAAAAAGATAGCCCTACTTTTAGCGGTAATCGGGAGCCTAAAAACAATTCCTACATTTACAATCTTTAAGCCTGACACATACAGAGAAGGTAAGAGGATCAGACTTGCCTATTGACATTTGCTCTTATCCTCTCTATCCACCCTTTTAGCTCCTATGGTTTTAATCTGCAATTAATTTAAATCATTATTTACAATAATCTCTAAATCCCTCGTTTTATCTTCAAAATCTTATCAACCGAAATCTCTAAAGCTGCACAGGGGCAGTTGATACCCCATCTCTCAAGCGCCGCGGGATGAAGTTCGCCAAGGAGGCCGAGGTCTTCATTGCCGATAATTATTCTGCCAACCCTTCCATCAATGAATGATGGATGTGCGGCAGGCTCAAGACTGTATTCAAGGTTGAGGTAATATAAAAGAAGATCAAGGTATGAGTGCATCTCTGAAAAGTTTGCATTTGGATGGGCAATTAGTGCAGAAGCATTTAAGATTGTCCTGCTTCCTGTGTCATCTTTTTCATCGCATACACCAGCCTCGCCAACCTCAAAGACCTTGTGAGGATAAAATGCCTTTGAGCTTTCTGCCTCTACATGAAGGAGCGATGGCACAAGCGAATTTCTTAAAACAGAATAACTCTCTGACATGACATTTGATATCTCGACTAACTTCTCATCAGCAAGATTCATCTTTGTCAAAAGCTCATCCTTTGATGTAAGTATATTGGATATGACCTCCTGAAATCCAAGTCCAACGAACTCCTCCCTTATCCTGTCTGATAAAAATTCTATATCCGAAAGGCTGCCGACAGTGAAGTGATGGGGCATTACAGGCTTGAATGTATCATACCCGCGGCTTATTGCAAGGTCTTCTACAACATCAATCGGGTGCATAAGGTCATCCCTGAAGCATGGGGCATTGACACTCATCCTTTTATTTTTAATTTTAATGTCATACCCGTATGAGCTAAGACAGGTTCTTATATCCTTATCCTTCCAGACCTCACCGAGCGCCTTTTCAATCTCATTGTGCGCAACATTTAGAGTGGCTGCAAGGTCAAGCGGTGTTTGTGTCATCCTGCCAAACTCGGTTGCATAGGGGTATTTCACCAATATTGGTTCTATCTCTGCCCCCCTGTCAAAGAGGTTCACTGCCATTATGTTTATGGCAAGGATGACAAGCCTTATGTCTGTGCCTGTTGCCTCTATAAAAAGATTTTCATCGCCTGCTTTCACCTCGCCGATATCCCTGCTGTTGATTATTGGCGGAAAGGAGAGGATTTTATCTTCTTTGTCTATCAAAAGGGGATACATCCCATTTCCCTTTAGGATTCCGCCAAATTCCTTTCCCTTTGGATGAACAGTCAGTATCTCATTCAGGTTCATCTTTTTTTCAGAACCGAGCGGGACAAATGAAACCTCATCCGGCCTTACTGCCTTATAATAAACAGGGAATGTAATCCTCTCAAGATTATACACACCGATAGCAATGCCCTGTCTCTTTCTGCCAAAGATATAAGAGAGCTTTTCCTGTGTCTGTATTAATTGCGTAAGGATATCTTCTGTTACCTTAATCCCCTTTGCTGTGCATGCAGCAACATAGGGCCTGATATCTTTAAGCTCTTTTGAGACAATAATCTCATCCTTTATCTTTTTGGCCTTGAGAAATGAATAGGCCTCTTTCTTATTAGAAAGCCGCCACCTTATCTGCCTTGCAATCCCCTCGCAGCACCAGAGGTCAGGGCGATTGCTGTCATTAAGCTCCAGCTTTATCTCATCTGTTTTTTCATCAAAGCCCTTCACCTCACCCTTTACCCATTTCAGGTACTCCTCTAATTTATTAATGGTGAGTTTCTTTTTTAGTAATTTTTCTAAGTCGCTTTTTATTACTGTAATTGTCGGCATAATATGTCCATCCCCCTCACCCTTCCCTCTCCCCCAAGGGAGAGGGTTATTATTTTTATTTCCTCTCCCCTTTGGGGAGAGGATTAAGGTGAGGGGCTATCAAAATCAATACTCCAGCTTCAATGTCCTAATTAAATCTAAATCTCCTGAGAACAAACCCCTAATATCATGCAGCCCGAGCGCCACCATCGCCATCCTGTCAAGTCCAAGTCCCCATGCTATAACAGGCACATCCACGCCCAGCGGTATTGTAACCTCCGGCCTGAACAAACCCGCGCCGCCAAGCTCCATCCAGCCGAGCTTTGGATGCTTAACATGGAGTTCCACAGACGGCTCTGTGAATGGGAAATATGCGGGGAGGAACTTGCTCTCCTCTGCGCCTGCAACCTCATGTGCAAAGAGCTTTAAAAGGCCAAGGAGCGTCCTGAAATTTATCCCTTCGCCAAGCACAATGCCCTCTATCTGAAAAAAGTCTGTTGCATGTGTTGCATCAACCTGCTCATAGCGGAAACACCTTGCAATGGAAAAATATTTTCCCGGAATATTCGGCTTTTCTGCAAGCCTCCTTGCAGATACAGAAGTCCCCTGACTCCTTAGAACAAGCTGCCTTGCCCTTTCTTCGCTGAATACATATCTCCAGCCCCTTGACTTTGCCTTTCCACCATTCTGATGAACTGCCTTAACATTTTTTAGATATGGCTCGTTTATCTTTTTTGCATGATGCGGCTCTTTTAAAAAATATCCGTCGTGTATATCCCTTGCAGGATGGAACTGCGGCATATAAAGCGCATCATTATTCCAGAACTCTGCCTCAACCAATGGCCCCCTCATCTCTTCAAAACCCATGCTGACAAGCTTGTATTTTGTAAAATCAAGAAATTCTCTGTAAGGATGCTTTCTGCCAGTATCCCTTCGCGGCGGCCTTAGAGATATGTTGTATTTACGAAAGGCATTACCCTTCCAGCTTCCATCCTTTAGCATAGCAGGGGTGAGCTGGGAAATCTCCTCTGATGGAGCGGCCTTTTCTGATAAGGCTTTCAAAAGTTTTTTTCCTTCTTCTGTAAGGGAAAATCTCCTTATTGCCTTTTCCTGTATCCTGAATATCCCCTTTGCCTTTCCCCTTTTTCTGTGATGTCGCTCTATAGACTCCTGTAGTTTTTCACCTAATAATGACTTAGGAATCATACCACTTTTAGACACCTCATTAATAGTAATCTGGTCCCAGTAAATATCAGAGTCAGATGTAATATCTTTTAATAGAGATAAATAGCCGCCTTCAATAATAGAAATATTCCCTGCCTCTTTTAATGCCCCTATTGCAGAGCTTATCTCTGTTGGCTCCATATCGCCCCTCTGCTGAAGGTCTTTGATTGTAAATTTCTTTCCTTCTTTTAAATCATCAACAATGCGATGCTCAGGTATCTTTGCTGCTGCATACTTTTTACCAATGTCTGTGACCGAGACAATCTCATTTTTTCCTGTCTCGGAAACAGTTAGCACGCCCTTTGCAGAAAGCCAGCCCACAACCATATCAAGCCTTGCCTCATCAAGACCTGCCTTTGCCATTACATCTTCATCAGAAAGCGCATCAGCAACTAAATCTTTAAAGGCATTTAGAAACTTATGCTCCAGCGGATGCAGGCCCTCTATTATCTTTTCAATTTCCATTATATCTCCTACAATCGCAGGCCAAAGCCTGCGGCTACAAAGAAATCTGTATGATCTGCATCAAAATATCACAAAA
>JACPZJ010000148.1 GCA_016195585.1 Nitrospirota bacterium
TAACCCTTTTGCCTGTCTCCAACATCATACCAATAGGTGAGCTTATTGCAGAGAGGTTTATGTATATACCATTGTTCAGCTTTTCCCTCCTCCTTGGGGTAGGCACAGACCATCTTTTCAATAGATTTTCATCAAGTAAACTATTAAAGGTAGCAGCAGCATTATTTTTTGCCCTTTTACTTGCCTTCTATTCCCTTTTAACAATAAGCCGGAATTATGATTGGCAAGATGCCTTCACACTATGGAAGGCTACGATATACACAACCCCCTTAAGCTCTGTTGCACATAATAATCTCGGTTTGGAATACATCAAAAGGGGTGAATATATTTATGCCATTGTTGAATATAAGAAGGCCATAGAGTTCTCACCAACATATTCCCATGCCCTTGCAAATCTTGGAGATGCCTATTTGAAGATAGGGCTGATAGAGGATGCAATAGACTTTTACAAAAAGGCAATTGAGGCAGAGACTGATTATGCAATAGCCTATAACAATATTGGTTATGCATATTATGAAAAAGGGTTATACGATAAGGCATTGGCAGAATATAAAAAGGCCATTGAGCTGAATCCCAGGGACCCGCTATTTTACAACAATCTTGGAATTCTTTATGCCTCAATGAAGAGATATAATGATGCCGTAACTGAATATAAAAAAGCGCTGTCTATTGAACCTAAAGACGCAAATGCCTATAACAACTTAGGGGTTGTTTATGCAAAGGAGGGCAGATTTAATGAAGCAGAGGCAGAGGTTAGGAAGGCATTGGATATTGACCCTGAAAATACCCTCGCTAAGAAGAACCTTGAGGATATATTGAACAAAGGAAGGATTGTTGTTGAGGATCAGGGTCTTTCTGATAGAAAAAATGCACAGGTGGCAGCTTATAATGAACTTGGCAACAAATATAAGGCAAAAGGTATGTATGATGATGCAATTACATCTTATAAGAAGGCTATAGAAGTAGCCCCAAATTACGCTGGCAGCCATTATAATCTTGGACTTGCTTATATAAAAAAAGAGATGTATAAAGAGGCCGCAGAGGCAACAGAGAGGGCTCTCTTATTGGATCCGAAGTTAACAGATGCCCATAGAAACCTCGGGCTTATCTATTATTTGTATCTAAAAGACAATAAAAAGGCCATTTATCACTTCAAAAAACTCCTCCAAACTGCCCCAAACCAGCCTGACAGGGAGAATATTAATAAGATTATAAGGGAAATTGAGGGTAAGTAGGGACGGTTAGCGAACCGCCCCCTACTCCTCTCCCTTCCTTGACAAATCCCTATATTTTGATAAACTTTAACTAATTGAGATATAAGGGGTTTTAGCATATGAAAAATAATAATACCCTCCAAACCATTTCCGATACAGATTTAAAGTTAATCCATGAGATAATTTCAAGGAGGTCAGGGCTGCAACTTGAAGGTAAGAGAGGCGGCGGCCTTATGGAGGCCGTTATCTTGGCCTTTTCTACATCCTCCTGTCATACTATTGATGAATATTGTAATCTGTTATCAGCGCCATCCTATCAATCAAGGATTGAGCTTGAAAAGCTCCTCTCCCTCCTTACCATAAAAGAGACCTATTTTTTCAGGGATATGCATCAGTTTGATGTTTTAAGGAACTTTATACTTCTGGAGATTATCAGAAAACACCAGGATGGTGATAAAAGGATAAGGATATGGAGCGCGGGCTGCGCCACAGGCGAAGAGGCATATTCCATCGGGATTATCCTCTTTGAGCTGATAGGCGCAATTGATTCATGGGATATATCTATCCTCGCAACAGATATTGATAATGATGCCCTTACAAAGGCCAAGAAGGGTGAATATAATAAATGGTCATTCAGGGGAGTCCGTGAAGAGATAATTGAAAGATATTTTACTATAGATAATGATGTTTATAAGATTGATGAGAGGTTTAAGAGGCTTATAACCTTTTCAACCCTGAATCTAAAGGAGGACAAATATCCTTCAATACTCAACAGCACTGACAATTTAGATCTTATTATCTGCAGGAATGTTACCATATATTTTGATAAGGAGACTACAAAGGAGGTGACAGGGAGATTTTATAACTGCCTTAATGAAGGGGGTTACCTGATAGTCGGCCATTCAGAACACTCATCAGAATATTATAAAAAATTCTTTGTAAAGGTATTTCCTCATACCATTGCGTATCAAAGGCTTGAGACCTCTCAGCTTCATCCAAAAAAGATGGTCATGCCTTATAAGAAAATGCAGTTCAGGGGAGCTGTCCCTCAGCCAACACCTTTAGAGAGGGCGGCATTGAAGATTACAACTGCGCCATCAAATATCAGGCAGACTGAAAGCTCAGAGGAGACCAATATATTTCAGGAGGCTGTTCTGTTATTTAAGGAAAATAAATATGATGCTTCGGCAGAGAGGTTTGCCGAGGTGCTGGAACTAAATCCCAAAAATGCGAGGGCATGTGTGATGCTTGCCCATGTTTCCGCAAACAAGGGGGATATGGATAGCGCAATCAGGTGGTGTGAGGAGGCAATAAAGATTGATAACCTCAGCCTTGAGGCCTATTATCTTTTATCCCTCATCTATGAGGAAAAAGGCGATGGGGATAAGGCTGTTTCATTATTAAAGAAGGCAGTATATATTAATGCCCATTTTGCGCTGGGCTATTTTCATTTGGGGAGGATATATAAGCAGCAAAATAAGGATGCAAATGCAAAGAAGTGTTTTGAAAATGTGAGGGAGATACTGATAAAAGAGTCTGATAAGAAATTAACAGAGGGTATTTCTGATGCAGAAATGAGAGAGCTTATGGATGTAATAAACAGAGAATTAGCGGTATCGTAAATGGTATAGGCACGATATATCGTGCCCCTGCAATAGAGAGGGAAAATGGAACGTTCTTATATTACATTTATATTATCAGGGCAGCTTTTTGGGATTGATGTAGACAGGGCGGGTGAGATAGCTCCAATACCGGAGATAACCCCTGTTGGCAAAATGCCGCCTTTTGTCGCTGGGTTCATAAATCTGCGGGGTAAGCTTATTCTGGTAATTGATACGAGAGAGGCGCTATGTTTAGAGCCTGCGCCAACGTCGCTTAATAATAATATTATCAGCGTGGATATAAATGGGTCAACCATAGGCCTGATTGTTGACAGCATGAGGGATATAATTACTGTTGACGACAGCCGGATTACAGGGCCTCCTGAGGAGTGGGAGAAGATAGATATAAGATATATTGCAGCCGTAGTGAGGAGGGAAAAGGATTTAGTTACAATACTTGATATAGAGAAGATATTTAGTGATAAGGAAAAGGAGATTATCAAAACCTCTGCAAAAAAACTCGGCAGGAAAAAGAAGGCCGCCCCTTCGCATCCTGAAGAGGAAAAAGAGATTTTAAGAAAGAGGGCGGAACTCCTAAGTGAAAAGGCTGCTGAGCCTGTGGCTGAGACAGACAAAGGTATGAGTGTGGTTATATTTAGGATGGGTGATGAGGATTATGCCATGGATCTGAGGCATGTGCTGCTGACAGAAAAATTAAGATACATAGCAAGGATACCATCAACACCTGATTTTATTGCAGGTGTAATGAATCTGAGCGGGAGCATACTCCCTGTAATAGATATGAGGGTTCTAATGGGATACAAGGGAGAGGCTAAAGAAGAAGCCCCCCTTCTTATCGTAAGCCTTGGGGGAGACAGGGCGGCCCTGCTTGTTGATGAGATAAAGGATATTGCATTTATCCCATTAAAGGATATTAAACCCCCTCTCGGTTCAATAGCAGAGGATAAGAAGTTATATATAGAGGGAGAGGTTATTTATAATGACAGGATGGTGGTTATCCTAAAGACCGACATGCTTCTTGCACCTGAGAGGCTGGGTGTTAGTGTTTGATCATATAAGTAAGCGCAATGTTTTTACTTGCAGGCACGGTTTTAACCGTGCGATTTTATAGTGTCTGCATGAATAAATTCATGCCTACAATTTTTGCAGCTTAACATTAGGGTAAAGTAGAAGAAAGGAGAGAAGAGTGTTTAAAAAGAGGTTAGATATAAAGCTAATTGCAGTGATAGTGATTACACTATTAATCGGTTTTGGCGTTCAGGCATTTATAAATATAAAAAAGGAGCATGCGGATCTATATGAGCAGACCACAAAAAAGTCCTCGCTCCTTGCAGGGTCTATTATAAAAACCATACAGAATAATATGGTGGTGGGCAGGGCTGATATTGCGCATCGGGTCTTTCAGGACTTAAAAACAGGATATGAGATTGAGAGCCTTGAGATAACCAAAAATAACGGCGCTGAGGCATTCACAGATTATGAGACCATTAATGATGTGATTAAAAGGCTTGAGTCAAAGGGAAAGGATGCTGATTCGGAGACATTATCTGAGATTAAAAGGTTTCAGAATATTATTAAGGATGAAAGGGAGAGGGGGATCGTCAGAAAAGGCAAGGTGGTAAGGGAAGTTGACCAAAGGGTTAAGGGTGTTCTGGAAACAGGCAAGGAGCTTTCTTATCATGATGAAGCGAGCGGAGATAAGGAGCTGCATGTCTTTCTCAAGCCGATCTTTAATGACGGCAGATGCTATAAGTGCCATGGTTCAGAATATTCATTAAGGGGGGTATTGAGGATCACAAGCTCCATGTCAGAGATCAACAAGAGGATTGCTGAGAACAGGAACAGGATATTGATTATATCCCTGCTTACAATCCTGATGATAGGGATAACCCTGAGAATTGCGCTTAACTTGCTTGTTACTGCGCCCATAGGGAAAATTGTTGAAACCCTTAAGGCCATTGCCTCCGGCGATCTTACAAAGGAGGTAAAGATAGAATCAGACGATGAGATAGGCGAATTAGGAAAGTGGTTTAACAGGATGTCCAAGAATATCTCATTGGTGGAGATATTTAAGAGGATTCAGGATACAATTAATCAAACAACCACTGCCTCAGGCCAGATATCAGCAATAGCCGCACAGCAGGAAAAAGGCGAGACTGATCAGGCGGCGTCCATAAATGAGATAACTGCAACTGTTGAAGAGCTCAGCTCATCTGCAAGGCAGGTAAATGAAAGGGCAGAATCAGTGGCAGCACAATCCAAGGACACGCTTAAGATTGCACATGATGGCCAGAAGTCAGTAAGCGCAACGATTGAGGAGATGAATAATATAAAGGAAAAGGTAGAGACGATTGCAGAGAATATATTGAGGCTAAGCGAGCAGGCCCAGCAGATAGGGACAATTATAAATACTGTAAATACCATATCTGAGCAGACAAATATGCTTGCCCTGAATGCATCCATTGAGGCGGCGAGGGCAGGGGAGCATGGCAAGGGTTTTGCGGTTGTGGCGTCAGAGGTAAGGAAGCTTGCAGACCTCAGCCAGAAATCAACTGCAAAGATAGAGGCGCTGGTTCGTGAGATACAGGCAGCAACCAATTCCACTGTTATGGCAACAGAGGAGGGCTCAAAGAGTGTGGACGCAGGCGTGAAGAGGGTTATGCAGGCAGGAGACACAATTACTGCTGTTATCACAACCATAAAGGATACGGTGGATGCCTTTGCCGAGATTACCATAGCCTCAAGGCAGCAGTCTATGGCCATTGACCAGGTATCAGAGGCAATGGGCGATATAAACCAAAGGATGAAACAGAGGGTGGCAGGTGCGCATGAGATGCAGCAGGCAGCAGAATCATTAAATCAATTGGGCAAAGAGCTTCAGGCAATGGTAAGCAAATATAAGTTCTAAACCCTTTTTCCCTCCCTTGATGGGAGGGGTAAGGGGAGGGTGAAATAGAGGGATCATGGAATTCAGCACTGAAGATTTTCAGCGATTATTA
>JACPZJ010000149.1 GCA_016195585.1 Nitrospirota bacterium
CATAGAATAGCCTTCATAGTAATGCACCCTTCCCTGCATTATAATTACGGCTCTTTTTCCAATATTCCCGATTATCAGATTTCCTTTATGGCCCTTTACTGTAGAAACAGGAAAATGGGGAATCCTATGATATGAGATGAGCTGTTTATCCTTAACAAGATTGGCTATTTCACCAAATCCTGAGCCGAGAATTATTCCAGTTTCAGGCTTTAGTCTAATCCGTGATCCTAAAAAATTAAGTGTTCTGGAGAGCTTTTTATCAATGATAGGCATATTAATAAAATGGCTTCGTGGGGGCAGACCTGCGTGTCTGCCCAATGTGGTAGCCCCTACTGACTATCCTGATGAGGCGATAAAGCGCCATCCTCTTTACCCTTTTCCTTTGGATCAGCAGGTTTTTTTATTGCAGGCGCTGTCTTTTTATGCCCTATTTTTTCTTTTGCTAAAAGGATGTTTGATACTACCCTGCCAGGGGGGCCAAAGGGCTCTAATTTCTTTCCATTAAATTCTATCTCCACACCGCCTGCATTGCCGAGGGTAAGGAGAAAGTCATCTTCTGCCTTCAGGCTTATCCTTTCCTCAGGTTGAAGGAGCATATCCTTTTTATCCTTATTATCAATCGTTACTGTCAGCCAGCTCGGTTCTATGGCCTTAATCACAAGGCTGAGGCTCTTTTTCTCTTTTTTTACCAGTGCCACCTGCTGCTGTTGAATGGGACTTGCATCCTTCTTATCTGTCTTATCTGTGGAAGGCCCCTGTTCATCCCTGACACCAGCTTCACCCTGCACAATCTTATCATTTTCCTTTATGACGGTCTTTTCGCTCTTTGGTTTTCTATCTATTCTTTCTTCCGCCTTTTTAACCGGCTCTTCTTTCCTGAGAAATATTACCGCAAGAATAACAAGAAGAATCACCGCTGCCGCCCCTGCTATCTGTATAATCTTTTTATTTTCTGCAGCATCACCCTTCTTCTCTTCTTCTTTTGGTATTGTCTCCTCAGCCTTTTTATCAGGCGCTCTAAACTCCCTCACCCACTGATTATACCTATCTATAATATCCTTCTCATCAATAGAAAGGAATCGTGCGTAGGTGCGGAGGAATCCTTTTGTAAATACATCGCCCGGCAGGTCGTCAAATCTGCTCTTCTCAATGGCATTGAGATAACTCAGGCTTATCTTTGTCTTCGCTGCAACAGCATCAATGGTGAGATTTCTGGATTCCCTTATTCTTTTTAAGTATTCGCCTAATAGCTCCATAATAAGAGCCTCAACTTATATTTATAAAAATTATAACTATACTATTTCAAGATATTAAGGTATCTCTTTGAAGAGGCGGCAAATTCACTTTCAGGCGCTGCCTCTATCACCTTCTTAAACTCCCCAATGGCCAGCTTCTTTGAGCCCTCTTTATAGTAGGCAAGGCCGAGATAATAGTGGGCATCAATCAAACCCGGATTTATCTTTATTGCCTCTAAATAATTAATTATTGCCTCCCTGCGCTTCCCCATCCTGTCATAAACCTGTCCCATCTGAAAGTAGGCAGGCTCAAAATTAGGCTGGACACTTATGGCTGCCTCAAACTCCGCCAATGCCTTCTGCAGGTCATTTTTATTCATATAGACAAGGCCAAGGTTATAATGGGCATAATAGGAATCCCTGTCCTCAGAGTATGTCTCTATTGCCTTCTGAAATTCCACATAGGCAAGCTGGATATTCCCCTCGCTGTAATATTTCAGGCCGAGTTTATGGTTTGCATCAGCCATCCTTTTGCGCTCTGCAAGCGAAGGCCCGCAGGCAGCAAGAAAGAGTAATGCAATTATTGCAATCAGAAAAATATTTTTATTTTTCACTCTCATCATAATCTCCTCATCTATATAGGTTCCAGATCTATAAGTCCTCAAAATGCGTCAACCTTTTAAATTCCCTGTATCTCCCTTCAATGTCCTTATAGTCAAGGCTCTTAAGTCTATCCAGACTAAATGCCTCTACATTATACGATGCCATCACGCTGCCGAATATTATTGCCTGCCTTATGGCTGGTTCAGAGAAATTTCTCGTATTTGACAGATACCCCATGAATCCGCCTGCAAAGCTGTCGCCTGCGCCGGTCGGGTCAAAAACTGTTTCAAGCGGATAGGCAGGCGCTGCAAAGATATTTGAATTGTTAAAAAAGAGAGAGCCATACTCTCCCCTCTTGATAATTAATGCCTTTGGACCATAAGAGAGTACGCACTTGGCTGCCTTCAGCAAATTCACCTCCCCTGCCAGTTCCCTCGCCTCGCCGTCATTTATTATCAGGATATCCACCTCTTTCAGTGTCTTGAGGAGGGCATTCTTTTTGCCCTTTATCCAGAAGTTCATTGTATCACAGCCAATCACAAGGGGGTTCTTTACCTGCCTTAAGACCTCAAGCTGGAGTTCAGGGTCAATATTCGCAAGGAAGACAAATTCCGAATTCTTATAGGAATCAGCAATCTTTGGATTAAATCTTTCAAATACATTAAGCTGGGTCTCAAGTGTCTTCGCCTCATTAAGCTGATAGCCGTATTCCCCGCGCCATCTGAAGGTCTTGCCTGGAACCGTTTGAAGGCCGTCAAGGTTTATCTTCTTGCCCTTTAAAAAATCTATGTGCTTCTGCGGAAAGTCCTCGCCAACCACTGCAACCATGTTAACATCTGTAAAATAGCTGGCAGCAGTTGAAAAGTATGTTGCAGAACCGCCAAGCACATCGGCTGCCTCTCCAAAGGGGGTCTTTACAGAATCAAAGGCAACAGAACCAACAACAAGAAGGCTCATCTCTTTTTCCTCCCCCTTTTGCCTGCAGGGGCTGGTTTCAAGCCCGCCCCCACATTAATATATTTTCCAATAATCAGTTCAAGCCTTTTCTTTGTCTTCTGAGGAATGAGTTTTGGATCTGTCATGATTGTATTTTTAAGGGCATCCTTGCAATGGCACTCACGCTCTTTTGGGAGCTTTAATATCGCATCCCTTATTATCCTCTTTGCTGTATCCACATTCTTTTTGATTATCTGAATTACTGCCTCTACTGTAACATCCTCCTCCTCCACATGCCAGCAGTCATAGTCTGTTGAGAGGGCGATTGTGGCATAGCAAATCTCTGCCTCCCTTGCAAGCTTTGCCTCTGTAACATTGGTCATGCCTATTACATCCACACCCCATTTTCTGTATATGAGGGATTCAGCCCTTGTTGAAAACTGCGGGCCTTCCATGCAGAGATATGTGCCTGCATTGTGTGTTGCAGCGCCTACAGCCATGCTTGACTGGTAAAGCTGCTCTGCAAGGGCATGGCATACAGGATCAGCCATTCCAACATGGGCAACTATGCCATCACCGAAGAATGTGCTTATCCTTCTTTTTGTATGGTCATAAAACTGGTTCGGTATTACAATATGCCCCGGCTCTATCTCCTCCCTCATGCTGCCAACAGCGCTGACAGAGACTATCCTTTCAACACCGAGCTTTTTCATGGCATAGATGTTTGCCCTGAAATTAATCTCTGTTGGGAGTATCCTGTGTCCCTTACCATGCCTCGGCAGAAATGCAAGCCTCCTTCCGCTTAATGTCCCCAGAATAAATTTATCAGAAGGATCGCCAAAAGGGGTCTTTATCTTTACCTCCTTAACATCTGTAAGCCCCTCCATTTCATACAAACCGCTTCCGCCGATTATGCCAATGTCTGCGTTCAATTTAAACTACCTCCTCATAATTTCCCCTCACCCTATCCCTCTCCCACAAGCCCTTGACAGGTGGAGCGTCTGTCAAGGGCAAGGGGAGAGGGGAAATTATATTAATACTTCATTCATGGGAGATTTCCTTTTTGTTTCCCCTCCCTTGATGGGAGGGGATTAAGGGGAGGGTGA
>JACPZJ010000007.1 GCA_016195585.1 Nitrospirota bacterium
ACAGCCCTATTGCAAGTATCAGCAGAATCAGCAAAAGCAAGGGTTTTTTCATTACTTCTCCTAAAAGCAGTTATTGCGATTATGGTGCAATAATAGCAGGTCAAAGGCAAAAAGGCAAGCAAGGCGCTGAACTCGCAGTGAAATGGCATCTTCTTAAATAAAAATAAGATTTATACTCAATGTGTTAAAATTAAGATAAAGGGCTGGACTGGTGTATAGCAGTTTAAGTCTTAAGGATCTCCTTTTTAACCTTTGTTTTTGCATCAATCAAATCCTTATGATCAAGCCACATAAGCCTTTGCAGTTTATGCACAAGATAGTCTTCATGCCCTTTCAAATGTTTGTCAGAATAGATTATCTGCCATATATGCTCTATGAGCTGAACTTTTTGCTCCTTGCTGAAATTTTTATTAATAGTATTGGTAAACTGCCAAAGGTCGCTGCTTTGTTTTAATTCTTCACTGGTAAGTTTAACGAGGTCTTCTACCTCCTTATCTGTTAAAGAAAATTTCTTCTTTAATATATTATTTATAATCTGCTGCTCCTCATCAGTAAAATCCTCATCAATCCTTGCAATCTCCAGCAAGACCGCGCATGTTGCCACCTCAATATTATGAGCCCTTTGAACTTTACCCCCTTTTTTATTGAGGTATTTGGAAAAAAAGGAATCTATCTTATTAAGCATGGTCACCACCTTTATTACTCATCTTGTATAAAATATTTATCAATTATAAAAATAATAACAGGTTAAATGCAAAAAGGCAAGGAAGCTGATGGTTGCGGTATGAGATTTCATTTTTTTGCTGGAGAGATAAATAAGATTGTGCTATAAAATCCGTGCTGGTTATATATCCAGAACAACAGGCGCCATGAATGTCATAGAAAAGGAGTACAAGAAGGCATCCCTAAGGCAAAGAAGTAAACAAAGACCTCTATTCATCAAATCTTTTACATTATCTAATGCTGTTTCCACTTGACGGAAAGGGTTTTATATGTTAATTTTCATAAAATTTTTATATCACCCTCTCCCTCGCCCTCTCCCATCAAGGGAGAGGGAAAACAGGAGATGTTCTCCCATCAAGGGAGAGGGGAAAATAAAGTTAGCATCTGTTTTATATCAAGGAGATATTATTATGATAGACAAAAACACAGAATTAGGTCTTACCTTTGATGATGTAGTCCTGATACCGTCAAAGTCAGAGGTCCTGCCAAAGGAGGTTGACATCTCCACGAGTTTTTCAAGAAGGCTACGGCTGAATATACCGATTGTAAGCGCTGCAATGGATACTGTAACAGAGGCGCGGCTCGCTATTGCCATGGCACAGGAGGGCGGGATCGGCGTCATACACAGGGCTTTAACGATAGAGGATCAGGCTGCAGAGGTGGATAAGGTAAAGAAGTCTGAAAGCGGCATGATTATTGACCCCATTACAGTATCGCCTGACCAGAAGATATACGAGGCAATGCAGTTGATGGAGAAGTATCGCATCTCCGGCCTCCCTGTTGCCAAGGGTAAAAAACTTGTCGGCATATTAACAAACAGGGATCTGAGGTTTGAGACGAGGATGAATCTGAAGGTCTCTGAGGTGATGACAAAGGACAGGCTGATAACCGTTCCAGAAGGGACAACACTTGAGGAGGCAAAGGAGCTGCTTCATAAATATAGGATAGAGAAGCTCCCTGTTGTGAATGATAGGTTTGAATTAAAGGGCCTGATAACAATAAAGGACATACAGAAGAAGATAAAGTACCCCAATGCCTGCAAGGATAAATTCGGCAGGCTCCGCGCCGCTGCTGCAATCGGGACAGGGAAGGAAGGCGAGGATAGGGCAGATGCCCTGATAAAGGCCAATGTGGATGCGATTGTTGTTGATACAGCACACGGCCATTCAAAGGGTGTTATTGATATGATAAAGATTGTAAAGAAAAAATATCCTCAGATAGATGTGATAGCAGGCAATATTGCAACAGATGCGGCTGCGAGGGATTTGATCAAGGCAGGCGCAGATGCAATCAAGGTCGGCGTCGGCCCCGGCTCAATATGCACAACGAGGATTGTGGCAGGCGCAGGCGTGCCGCAGATTACAGCGATAGCAAAGTGCTATGCTGTTGCAAAGAAGCATAAGGTGCCTATAATTGCAGACGGCGGGATAAAATATTCAGGCGATATAGCAAAGGCCATTGCTGCCGGCGCATCCACTGTTATGATCGGAAGCCTGTTTGCCGGCACAGAAGAGAGCCCCGGTGAGATAATACTTTTTCAGGGCAGGAGTTATAAGACCTATCGCGGGATGGGCTCGCTCGGCGCCATGCAAAGGGGAGGCGCAGACAGGTATTTTCAGGAGAAGGGCTTGGAGGAGAAGAAGTTTGTGCCAGAGGGCATTGAAGGAAGGGTGCCTTACAAGGGCAGGCTTTCAGAGGTTGTATATCAGTTGATTGGCGGGCTGAGGTCAGGCATGGGATACTGCGGCTGCAGGACAATTGTTCAGTTGCATAATAAGGCAAGGTTTATAAAGATCACGGCTGCCGGCCTGAAGGAGAGCCATGTTCATGATGTTATAATCACAAAAGAGGCGCCAAATTACAGAAGGGAGTGGGAGCTGTAAAAATAAAAATGGATATTCATGGCGAGAAGATATTGATCCTTGATTTTGGCTCACAGTATACCCAGCTTATTGCGAGGAGGGTGAGGGAGGCAAAGGTCTATTCTGAGATATTTCCTTACAAATTTTCCATAGAGAAGATCAAAAAGTTCAGGCCAAAGGGCATAATCCTTTCAGGCAGTCCTGCAAGCGTCTACGATAAAAAGGCGCTGATTGTAAATAAAGAGGTCTTTGAACTTGGCATACCTGTGCTCGGCATCTGCTATGGCATGCAATTGATGACCCATCTGCTCGGCGGCGTGGTTGCAAAGGCGCAGAAGAGGGAATATGGCAGGGCAGAGCTTCATATTGATAAATCCATAGACCTCTTCCATGGGTATAAGAACTGGACCAGCGGGGAGGGCCAGAGGCATGGGGCAACGACCGTATGGATGAGCCATGGCGATAGGATAGAGGATATGCCTTCGGGATTTACCCCTATCGCACATACGGATAATTCGCCAATAGCAGCTATGGCAAACATATATAAAGGACTCTATGGTTTGCAATTCCATCCAGAGGTCGTGCACACGCCATACGGCAGGAATATCTTGGAAAATTTTGTTTACAGGATATGCGGCTGCTCGCCAACATGGACAATGAAGGCATTTGTTGATTATTCAGTGAAGCATATAAAAGAGGTGGTAGGCAAAGAGAAGGTCATCTGCGCCTTAAGCGGCGGCGTTGATTCATCTGTTACTGCGGCGCTTGTTAATAGGGCAATCGGAAAACAGCTTACCTGCGTCTTTGTTAATAACGGCCTGCTGAGAAAGGACGAGGCAAGGAGCGTCCTTGATACTTTAAAAAGGGGAATGGATCTGAATATAAAGTATGTTGATGCTGAGGATAGATTCCTTAAAAAACTTAAAGGTGTGATAGAGCCGGAAAAAAAGAGAAAGCTCATTGGCAGGGAATTTATAGCTGTGTTTGAGGACAGCGCAAAAAAAATCGGAAAGATAGATTTTCTTGCGCAGGGGACGCTATACCCGGATGTCATAGAGAGCAAGTCCTTTAAAGGCCCTTCTGCAACAATAAAGAGCCACCACAATGTCGGCGGACTTCCAACAAAGATGACCTTTAAACTTATTGAACCGCTAAGAGAGCTATTTAAGGACGAGGTAAGGGCGCTCGGAAAAGAGCTCGGCCTCTCTGATGAGATTTTATGGCGCCAGCCATTTCCCGGGCCGGGCCTTGCAATAAGGGTCCTGGGAGGGATTACAGATGAGAGGCTGAATATCCTGCGCGAGGCAGATGCAATAGTCCTTGATGAGATCAGGAAGGCAGGGCTATACAGGGAGATATGGCAGTCTTTTGCAGTGCTGCTTCCAATAAAGACAGTCGGTGTTATGGGTGATGAGCGGACCTATGAGAATGTCATTGCCCTGCGGGCAGTATACAGCCTTGACGGCATGACTGCTGACTGGGCAAAGCTCCCCTATGATCTTCTCGGCACAATATCAAACAGGATAATAAACGAGGTAAAGGGCGTCAACAGGGTGGTCTATGATATAAGCTCAAAACCTCCAAGCACAATAGAGTGGGAGTGATACAACTATTTTCCCCTCCCCTTGTGGGAGGGGAGTAAGGGGAGGGGGAGAAAAAATGCTAATCACCCTCACCCCGGCCCTCTCCCGTCAAGGGAGAGGGGGAAAATTTCAAATGGCAGAAGAACGACTCCAAAAAATAATTTCAAGTGCAGGCATTGCCTCCCGCCGCCATGCAGAACAGATGATCCTTACTGGCAGGGTTACTGTTAATGGCAAGGTTGCAACAAAACTCGGCACAAAGGCAGACCCTGAAAAAGACCATATAAAGGTTGAT
>JACPZJ010000159.1 GCA_016195585.1 Nitrospirota bacterium
AATGATTATGAAAAATCAAAATTGCAAATAAGTTAAAGAAAAGCAAACGGGGTCGTGTCTTTGCTTTTGCTGTTCCTGCTTCCCTTCTGAGTTGGGGGAAGGAGGGAAAGGAGGATTGTCATGTACCAGAAAAAAGAGTATAACACATTAAGATTGGTGGCAAACTTTACAAGGGGGTCTGGGTGGATAATCGTTGGCGTCCTTGCCCTGATTGGCCTGATTGTAGGATGGAAATCCGGAGGTTTTTTAATAGGGGTTTTTGGCGGAGCGGTATTTGGCATTGTCGTTGGCGTTCCTTTTATTGTTGCAGGCCAGCTCGTCTCGGTCTTCATGGACCAGAAGGATCTGCTGGAGGAAATTTTGAACGAGACAAAAAAAGCTTAAAATTATTAATTATAGATAGACATCTCATCTATATGTTGACTTTCCTTTGATCTTAATTCTGTATACAACAACTATATTTGCCTTGTCATCTATTGTATAAAGGATGCGATAGTTACCAACTCTAATCCTATAACCTTCTTTATCTGTCAGCTTTTTGCAGCCATGCGGTCTTGGATTTTGCGCAAGAGAAAGAATGGCTTTATCAATATTGGCCCTGAAAGGAATAGGAATTTTTGATGCCTCTTTCTCGGCTTTTCGTTCTATGACAAGTCTGTAGCTCAAGACTTAAGCCAGCCTTGACGAAATTTTTCATACGGAGTGAACCTTGTTGCCTTTTTTTCAGCTTTTAAGAGGTCATTGGCGTCTTCCAGATCTTCAATAAATTCAAGAAGGTTTTTGTAGTCCTTGAGATTAATGACCACTGCTGTTTTATGGCCATTCTCATCAATTAGGTATTTTGGTTTAACAACTTCGGCTGTCTTTGCCATTTTATAACCACCTCCTTTAAAATATTATAACAAATCATTTAAATTATACAAGAACTTTTAAAAGGCAATAAAAAATATGAGTAAACTTGAGATTAAGATTGTTTAAGGCTTGTGGCAGGTTTTACAAGCGGGTTTGGGTGGATAATCGTTGGTGTCCTTGCCCTGATTGGTTTGATTGTAGGGTGGAAATCCGGAGGTTGTTAAATAGGTGTTTTTGGCGGTGCTATTTTTGGAATTGTCTTTGGCATTCCCTTTATTGTTGCAGGTCAGATGGTCTCGGTCTTTCTGGACCAAAAGGACCTGCTGGAAGATATCTCTGATTCTTTGAAGAAAAAGTAATACGATGGATTATAAAATAAAAATAGGGAAGGTGTGTCAAGCAGGTTGAAAGAATTCTTTTTCAGTAAACATGGGATAGTGTCTTTTATTAAGCGTCCATAGCTTAAAGATATTTATCTTTGCGGATGCTGCTATCATGGCATCAGCCATTGTTACATTGTGCGTTCTTCCATATCTGTTAATAAAGTCTCCGGCAAGCCTTCCTATATTCTTGTTAATATCAATAACACTGAGAGACTCTATAAAATTTTCAGCATCCAGCCTCTCCTTTTGCCTTATACCAGCATAAATCTCTGCTATCTGTATGGGTGTAATAAAAATATAACCCTCTGTTTCTATAACAACCTTCTTGAATAATTCCTCTATGTCTTTATTACCTCTTAATATCCAGATAATGATATCTGTATCAATAACTACCATAATTTCCTGTCTTTCCTGACATTTCTTATATAGGCATCTACATCCAATTCCCTATCCTTCCATAGGCCGCAAACCTTTTCTGCTGATTTGAGAATCCTCTCCACCCTTTTGCTTAATTTATTCTTCACGCTTTCTCTTATAATCTCAGAGACGCTAACACCCTTTATCCTGCTCTCTTTTTCAAGATGGCTGTAGGTTTTTTCATCTATATAAATCTGTGTCCTTTTCATCTCTATTCCTCCTTATAATGTATGTATACATTATATCAGATGTAAAGGATAAAAACAAGCATCGGGATGGAATCATCTGGTGAATGAATATAGGAAGGAGAACACTTCAGCACCGCAGCATATCCTCATCAATATCATTTTTTGACAAGTCTCCGATTGCTGTTAATGTAAGCGCCTTCCTGTCAAATATCTCATTTGCAATGCGCTTGACCTGTTTTGCAGTAACCTTGTTTACATTCCTTATTATCTCTTCGTAGCTGATGTATCTGTTAAAATATATCTCATCCTTTGCTATCTTGCTCATCCTGCTGCTTGTGCTCTCCAGACTGAGCATCAGATTCCCCTTCATATGCTCCAGCGCCTTATTCAGCTCTGATGGCGACGCCTTCTTTTCCTTCATGCTCCTGAATTCTCTTAGAATAAGACGGATCACCTCAAGGACAGACGAATGGCTTGTACCGGCATAGACTGTAAAGAGTCCTGTATCCCTGAAGGAGGCAATATAAGAATAGATAGAATATACCAGTCCGCGCTTTTCCCTTATCTCCTGAAACAGCCGCGAACTCATGCTGCTGCCGAGCATTGTGTTTAATGCATAAAGACCGTATCTGTCTTTATCCACATGGCTGAGCCCCCTTGTGCCAAGACATATATGTATCTGCTCAAGCTTCTTCTTCTTGACAAATATCCCTCCCTTAATCTCAGGTGTGGAGCTGAAATTAATAGTCTCAGGCCTCTCTAATTTCCCAAAATTTCTATCAAGGAGCCTGATAAGCCTCTTAAAATCAAAATTGCCTGCAACAGCTATTACTATATTCTTTGGGCAATAGTTTTTCTCAAGATAGTTTTTAAAACCTTTGCGTTTAAATTTTGCGACAGTATCAAGATTGCCAAGGATGGGCCTGCCGAGCGAATGTTTTGGCCATACGATATGTGTATACAGGTCATGGATATAATCATCAGGCGTGTCCTCTACCATCTTTATCTCTTCAAGTATAACCTGCTTTTCTTTTTCTATTTCTCTTTCATCAAAGAGGGAATTTAAAAATATATCGGAAAGGAGGTCTACAGCCTCTCTCAGGTGGGTGTCAAGCACCTTTGAGTAGTATGTGGTTGCCTCCCTTGAGGTAAAGGCATTGAGCTCGCCTCCGATGGAGTCCATTGTAATGGCAATATCCTTTGCGCTCCTCCTGCTGGTTCCCTTAAAAAACATATGTTCAATGAAATGAGAGATGCCGCTCTCTTTCTCATTCTCATTCCTTGAACCGGCATTTACCCACAGGCCGAGGGAAACAGATTTTACATAAGGGATTTTCTCTGTTACAATGCGGATGCCATTGTCTAAAACAACCTTCCTGAATTTATCCATTGTATAATCATGCCCTTCTCACAGTCCTTTTTTCTGCAAATTCAGGCTTTCCGCTCGTCTCCCTGAGCGCATCCTTTCTGCTCAGCCTTATCTTGCCCTGCTTGTCAATCTCAATAACCTTTACCAGTATCTCATCACCCTCAGAGACCTCATCTGTAACATTCTTTACCCTCTCTTCTGAAAGCTGGGAGATATGCACAAGGCCGTCTGTATTTGGAATTATCTCCACAAAGGCTCCAAAATCCACGATCCTCCTGACCTTGCCAAGATATATCTTGCCAATCTCTGCCTCTTCTGTTATCTGATTTATTATTTCCATTGCAGCCCTTACTGCCTCTTCATCTGCAGAGGCGATAGA
This sequence comes from Nitrospirota bacterium, assembly GCA_016195585.1. Lineage (GTDB taxonomy): Bacteria > Nitrospirota > CAKKRA01 > 9FT-COMBO-42-15 > 9FT-COMBO-42-15 > JACPZJ01. Next base: position 3,589 of record JACPZJ010000159.1, read on the forward strand.
TATCACCCCGCTGTCATCTATATCTATCTTAACGCCTGTCTTTTCAACAATACCCCTGATTACCTTGCCGCCCGGTCCTATTACCTCTCTGACCTTCTCTTGTTTTACCTTCATTGTAACAATACGGGGCGCATGCGCTGAAAGGTTTGTGCGGGGCGCTGCTATTGTTTCAAGCATCTTGTCAAGGATAAATAATCTTCCTTCTTTCGCCTGCCCAAGGGCTGTGGCCATTATTTCCTTAGTTATGCCTGCTATCTTCATGTCCATCTGGATTGCAGTAATGCCCTTGCTTGTCCCTGCGATCTTAAAGTCCATATCGCCCAGATGGTCTTCAAGCCCCAAAATATCAGAAAGGATAACTATTCTTTCAGTTTCTTTTATCAGGCCCATGGCAATCCCAGCCACAGGGGCCTTGATGGGAACGCCTGCATCCATCAGAGAAAGTGTGCCGGCGCACACCGATGACATTGATGAATAACCGTTTTATTCAAGGATATCTGATACGACCCGCAGGGTATAAGGAAAATCATCCTTTGACGGGATAACTGCCTTTAATGCCCTCTCTGCAAGGGCGCCGTGGCCTATCTCTCTGCGGCCGGGACCTCTTAGTCCCTTCACCTCGCCGACAGAAAATGGCGGGAAATTATAATGAAGCATAAAGGTCTTTTTAGACTCGCCCTCCAGAGCGTCTATCCTCTGCTCATCCAGCGCTGTCCCAAGGGTGGCAACAGATAGGCTCTGGGTCTCCCCCCTTGTAAAAAGGGCAGAACCGTGCGTCCTCGGAAGGATGCCTACCTCGCAGGTAATCGGCCTGATCTCATTGTGCTTCCTTCCGTCAGCCCGTATATTTTTATCTAATATCATCCCCCTCACTTCATTCTTCTCAATCTCGTTGAAGATGATAGTTATCTCCTTTGTTATATCCTCCTCGTCCTTCTTCAAATGAAGGTGGAGGTCATCCAGAATCTTATCAATATGCTCCTGCCTTGACGCCTTGTTGGGTATAAGTATTGCCTCGCGAATCCTGTCCAGCGCCAGCTTCTTTATCTGATCTTCTAACTCTTTGTTGATTGCAAGAGGCTCTGCCTCCATCTTCTTCCTGCCGACAAGGGACTGTAATTCCAACTGTATATCAATCACCTTCTGAATCTCTTTATGGGCTAAATTAATTGCCTCAAGCATTATATCCTCGGAAAGCTCATTTGCGCCGCCCTCAACCATCATTACCGCATCTCTTGTGCCGGCAACTATCAGATTCAGTTCGCTTCTTTCAAGCTCAGTATAGCTTGGGTTGACTACAAACTCCCCCTCAATCCTTCCAATCTTAACCGCGCCAACAGGCCCGTTAAACGGGATATCTGATATTGTAAGCGCTGTTGAGGCGGCTATTATACCGAGAAAATCCGTTGAATTCGTCTGGTCAACAGAAAGCACGGTTACAATCACCTGTGTATCATTAAAAAACGAAACAGGGAATAACGGCCTGATAGGCCTGTCAATCAAACGGCTGACAAGTATCTCCCGCTCGCTTGGCCTTCCTTCCCTCTTAAAAAATCCTCCCGGGATTTTCCCTGCTGCATATGCCTTTTCCTGATAATCAACCGTAAGGGGGAAAAAATCTATCCCTTTCCTTGGTTCATCAGAGGCAACCACCGTAGCGAGTACAACCGTATCGCCGTACCGGCCGACAACTGAACCATGCGCCTGCTTTGCCATCCTCCCGTGTTCCAGTGATACTTTATAGCTTCCAAACCCTGTTTCAATTTTTTTTACCATCTTTATATCTTCTCCAATCTTATCTTAGGTGAATAAATTTATATTTGTTACTTTCTAATGCCGAGCTTCCCTATAACCTCTTTATATCTGTTCATATCGTTTCTTTTCAAATAATCAAGCAGCTTTCTCCTCCTGCTGACAAGCATCAAGAGCCCCCTTCTTGAATGGTGGTCCTTTTTGTGCACATTAAAATGGTCAGTAAGATACGCAATCCTCCCGCTCAAAAGGGCTATCTGCACCTCCGGGGAGCCTGTATCCTGCTCATGAATCCTGTGCTCAGTAATTATGCCCTGCTTTCTTTCCTTCACTAATTTCATACTCTCACCTCCTTCCATCACATCATCACCCTCTCAATCTTTATAACTTCCTCTTTTGCCATCAGGCTGCCTGTATGTGAACTATCATATCTTGCTGTGCCGATGGCAAGAAGCATATTATCTGAATATATCCTTACCTTTTCATTAGAGCTAAATCTGGCCGAGGCATCTTTAATCCATCCTGCTGCTGCCGGCATACCATTCTTTATCTTCTCAACAGCCTCTGGAATAATCGTAATTCGCGGCATGAATTCCAGAGCCTTATCTATAGAAATAATCCTGCTTAAATCCCCCTTTTCAATATCATCAATATTAACAGAGTCATCCATTCTGAACCTGCCTGAATGAGTTCTCACCAGACTAAACATATGCGCCGCTGTGCCCAGCCTCTCTCCAATATCCTGACAGAGGGTGCGGATATAAGTCCCCCTTGAACATAACACATCAAAGGTTATATAAGGCATCTCTACCTTTATCAGGTTAATATCCTTAATAATAACCTCTCGCGGTTTAAGTTTAACAGCCTCCCCTCTTCTCGCAAGTTCGTATGCCCTCACGCCGTTTACCTTTACTGCAGAGTATGCAGGGGGTATCTGAAAAATCTTTCCGGTGAATTCCTTAAATACTCTTTTTATCTTCTCCTCATCTAAAGGAGGAGCCTCTCTTTTTTCTATTACCTTTCCAGAGGCGTCAAGGGTATCTGTGCTTTCACCGAGCTTCATCACCACTTTGTACCCCTTATCGCCTTCATTTATATATGGTATAACCTTTGTTGCCTTACCGAGCGCTACAGGAAGAACACCAGTTGCATCAGGATCAAGTGTCCCGAGGTGCCCTGCCTTTTTTATTTTTAATATCCTCTTTATCTTATTTACCACATCTGCTGATGTCCAGCCTTTTGGTTTATTGATTACTAAGAAGCCGTCCATATATTAAAATAGGGTTCAAGGATTCAAGGGTTCCAGTGTTTTTCTATTTGGTCACTTGAACCCTTGACCCCTCTAATCCTTTATTAGCAGGTTGTTGAAAAACTCGGATTACCGTCATTGCGAACGAAGTGAAGCAATCTTGTTTCTTTATAAATCAATAAGTTATAGATTGCTTCGTCGCAAAAATCGCTCCTCGCAATGACATAAATGGGCTTTTTCAACAGCTGTTAGTATTAAAGACTACTATTATAGCGCCACAGCCTTCTGCTTTTTAGATACCACCCTCTCAACCTCTTCTACTGCTGCCTTTAAGACCTTCTCCTTAATTTCATCAAATGCCCCATTTATAACACAGCCTGCAGCGTATTTGTGTCCGCCTCCGCCAAACCTCAGCGCTATTTTAGTTACATCTATCTTGCCCCTTGACCTGAGGCTTAGCTTATATGAATCAGTGTTTAATTCCCTGAAGAGTATGGCAATCTCCACCCCTTTTATAGAACGGGGGAAGTTTATAAAATCCTCCACATCCTCCACAGTAGTATTTGTGTCTGCGTAATGCCCTGCGGTCACCTTTATCCATGCAATCTTCCCGCTGCTGTCAGTCTCCATGTCATCAAGCAGCATCCCCAGAAGCTTTAAGCGGTTAAATGAATTCGTCTCATATACCTGCTGGCTCAGCCCCCATGGATCAAGCCCTGCATCAATAAGGTCTGCCGCCTTCCGCAATACATTTGCATTGGTCTTGGAATATCTGAAA
>JACPZJ010000161.1 GCA_016195585.1 Nitrospirota bacterium
CCCCTCACCCTATCCCTCTCCCTGTCTGCCGACAGGCAGGCCCAATGGGGAGATGGGATTATGGTTTATGCTGCAGGCAAACTAATTATAAAGGTTGCGCCATAACCTTCCCTTGATTCTAAATCTATTCCACCCCTGAATCTGTTGATTATGTTATATGCAATGGATAAGCCAAGCCCTGTCCCCTTATCAGACGGTTTTGTGGTAAAGAATTGGTCAAATATCTTGTTAATATATTCCGCCGGTATCCCGCAGCCTGTATCCTTAAACTCTATCCTCACCTCATTGACATTCTGATATGTCCTGATTTCAAGCCTCTTTTCCCTCTCCATCTTTTCCATGGCATCTATGGCGTTTAATATCATTATAAGGAATACCTGCCGCAGTTCGCCGTCATTGGCAAAGACATTCGGCAGGGCAGGGTCGTAATTCCTGATTACAATAATTGACTGAAAGCGATGCTGGTAGATGAGAAAATTCAGCACCTCGTCAAGGATGGAGTTTATCTTCTGCAGGGCAATTTCACCCTCGCCGCCCCGCGCAAAGGTAAGGAGATTCCTTGTAATATTCTTGCATCTGTATATCTCATCATCAATTATTTTAAGGTATTCTACGATATTTTCTTAATCAGGTATAGCGCTATATTCCCCCCTTTTGAATCTCTCCACAAGCGACTCTGCGCAGCCCGAAATCGCTGCCATGGGGTTGTTTATCTCATGGGCAATGCCTGCTGCAAGCTGCCCTATGCCTGCAAGTTTATCAGTTTCTATCAGCCGATGTTCCAGCCTTCGTCTTTCTGTTATATCCTCGCCAATAGAAATAACACCTTCTACCCCCCCCCCGAATTTTTTCCAAAAAAAAAGGGATTCTCGTTACCCGGTAGATCTTTTTTTCCTTTCTGTTTAATTCAGGCGACTCTCTTTCATAAGTGATAGGCCTGCCGCTATTCATCACATCAAGAAGCTCTTTTTTCATTACTGTGCCGGCATCGCCCTCTATTATTTCAGTTATATTCTTCCCTAATACATCCTCCTCACTTTTCCCGAATTCACCGATTGTTCTTGTCCTGTTCCAGAGGATTATATTCAGGTCCCTGTCCACAACATAAAGGCTTACAGGGAGCGTATCAATTATCTTTCTTGTAAATTCCTTTTGTGATAAGGCAGCATCAACCAATCCCTTGCATTCATTCTTAATTCCAGCAAATATTTCCCTCAGCATGCCTGCCATGGCATTAAAGGCGGCTGCGAATTCCTTTATTTCTTCAGGCCCATCAATCTCTATCTTTGCAGAAAAATCGCCTGCAGACAGCCTTTCAAAGGCTGATTTAAAAACACCAAATGAGTCCATAACTTTATTCTTATAAATTAATTGTGAAACGAGGCTGATACCGTGAACCTTGCCTGCCCCCGCCTGCCGTCGGGCAGGGACAGGCGGCAGAAAAATTCCCCCTATTTGCTTTACCCCCATCTCCATGGGGTGAATTGATAATAATAAATACTAATACTAAAAGAACTATAATAATATCCTTATTATCTTAGAATAGCAAAGATATTTTATTTGTCAATGGTAAAAATGGATAGAAATTGTCTCTTTTTAAGCATCAGGGCATTTTGCCTGATAAATGCAGGGGCGAACGGCCGTTAGCCGCTACTGTAATTTCTTTTTCAATTCATGCAGTTTGTTCAATGCCTCAAGAGGTGTCATGTTAAGGATGTCTGCGCCGAGAAGTTCTGCTATAACAGGCCCGGCCTGTGTTGTGAAGAGGTCAATCTGCCTTACTCTACCCCCCTTGTCTCCCCCCTTAGTAAGGGGGGAGGTAGAGGGGGGTAGAGTAATATCTGAGTGCGCAATCTTAGGCTCACCCACCTCATTTAGTTCTGCATTCTCAAGATTGGATAGTATCTCCTTTGCACGTTCAATCACATCTATTGGCAGCCCAGCGAGCCTTGCCACCTGAATCCCATAGCTCCTGTCTGCGCTGCCTTCAAGTATCTTTCTTAAAAATATTATCTCATCATTCCATTCCCTTACAGCGATGCTGTAATTCTTCACGCCTTTCAGCGTCAAAGCAAGCTCTGTTAGTTCATGATAGTGTGTTGCAAATAGCGTCTTTGCCCTGAGCCTGTTATGGATATATTCCGCCACTGCCCATGCAATGCTTATCCCGTCAAAGGTGCTTGTCCCCCTGCCAATCTCATCAAGGATAATCAGCGACCTCGCTGTTGCATTGTTCAGGATATTTGCCGCCTCATTCATCTCCACCATAAAGGTGCTCTGCCCCTCTGTCAGAAAATCTGATGCCCCTATCCTTGTAAATATACGGTCTGTAATCCCTATTGCCGCCTCTTTTGCAGGCACAAAGCTGCCAATCTGCGCCATCAATACTATAAGCGCAGCCTGCCTCATATAAGTAGACTTGCCTGCCATATTCGGGCCTGTGATTATAAGCAGGCTGTTCTCTTCATTATCAAGAAGGGTGTCATTCGGGACAAATCTCTCTCCTGCATTGCCCCTTTCAATCACTGGATGTCTTCCGTCAATAATCCTTATTACATCATCATTGTTTATCTGAGGCTTTGTATAGTTATAGTCCGCTGCTGTTTCTGCAAGACATGAAAGGACATCAAGCCCTGCCACTGCATGGGCTGTTTTCTGAATCCTCTTTATCTCTTTTTTAATTGCCTCCCTTATCTCATTAAACAGCTCAAGCTCAAGCCTGCATATCTTATCCTCTGCGCCGAGCACCTTTTCTTCATACTCCTTTAGCTCTGACGTGATAAATCTCTCTGCATTTGTCAGCGTCTGCTTCCTTATATAATCTTCCGGGGCAAGATGCAGATTCGCCTTTGTTATCTCTATATAATAGCCAAAGACCTGATTATATCTTACCTTCAGGGATTCTATCCCTGTCCGCTCCTTCTCCCTCTTTTCTATATTCAAGATAAAACCCTTCCCCTCCCTGCTGATTGATCTGAGTTCATCAAGCTGTTTATTATACCCATCCTTTATAATCCCGCCTTCTGTAATGGTATGCGGCGGGCTGTCTATAATTGCCTTTGCTATCATATCAGATATATCTGAGAGGGCATCAAGTTCTGAGCATATCTCACCTATCATTTTATTGCTGATGCCTGATATTGTCTCTTTTAGCTCAGGTATCCTGATGATGGAATCCTTAAGCCCTATCAAATCTCTCGCATTTGCAGTGCCGAGGCTGATTCTTCCTGTTATTCTTTCTATGTCGCTTATCTCTTTTAAGAGCGATCTTATTTTATTTCGCAGGGTGATATCTTCCTTTAATACCTCTACTGCATCAAGCCTCTTTTGAATCTCCGCAGCGGAGAGCAGAGGCTGTATCAACCGCTGCTTCAGCATCCTTGCGCCCATTGGCGTCTCTGTCTTATCAATTACTGATAAAAGCGAGCCCTTTCTTTCTCCATCCCTGATATTTTCAAGCAGTTCAAGGTTTCTGATTGTTGCATTATCCATCAGCATATATTCTGCAGGGCTATATACCTTCATGGATGTGATATTTGACAGGTCTGCCTTCTGTGTCTCCGTGATGTAAGATATGAGGGCGCCAGCGGCATTGACCATTGCATCATCCCTTTTGCATCCAAATCCCTCCAGCGACTGGGTCTTGAAGTGCTCAACGAGGGTCTTATACGCCCTGTCTGTAGAGAATTGCCACTGGTCATAGGGGTTAATAAGCACGGTATTATCATCAGTTATTTTCAGCAGATCACGGTATTTTCCCCCATCATCAGGGATCAGTATCTCCTTTGGCCTGAAGGTCATGAGCCTGTCTTTGAGTCCGCTGACCTCTGCATCGCCTGATAATCCTGATACAAGGAAATCGCCTGTAGAGATATCAAGGAGGGCAAGCCCTATCCTGTGAAATTGACCACCCCCCTTCAATTCCCCCCTTGCTAAGGGGGGAGAAAGAGGGGTTGGATATACAGCAGCGATAAAATTATTTTCCCTTGAATCAAGCAGTAATGGGTCTATGGTTGTGCCGGGTGTGATAATCCGCACCACATCACGTTTTACAAGACCCCTCACCCTAACCCTCTCCCCAGCGGGGAGAGGGGACATTTTACTTCCCTCTCCCCCTTGGGGAGAGGGCGAGGGTGAGGGGGTATCCTCCAATTGCTCGCAGATTGCAACCTTAAATCCTTTTTTAATCAGCTTTGCAATATATGGGCTTGCAGAGTGATAGGGGATGCCGCACATCGGAACATCTTCCCCTTTTTCTTTATTCCTTGCTGTAAGCGTTATCTCAAGTATGCGGGATGCGGTTACGGCATCGTCATAAAACATCTCATAGAAGTCGCCCATCCTGAAGAAGAGAATGGAATCCCTGTGTCTCTGCTTAATTTCTTTATACTGGGCTAAGAGGGGAGTGCTCATTGTTCTATAGTTGCCTTTTGGAGCTGCCTTTTGGTCTTTGTCTTATTTTTGTTCTTTGTATGGCGAGGGATGCGTGGGGATTTTAGAAAAAAGGGCAGGAGCCTCATATAGGTATCATCAAGGTGTTCTGGTATTACCCTCGTCTCAAACAATACAGGCATAAAGCTCGTATCGCCATTCCAGCGCGGGACAATGTGCATGTGGATGTGCGCCTCAATACCGGCGCCTGCTGACTCCATCAGGTTCATCCCGATATTAAAGCCGTCGGGGGAAAAGGCCTTTTTAAGCGCAGCCACTGATTTGCCGGTGAGTTTCATAAAGTCTGCTATCTCTGCATCATCAAGCCCCTCAATAGTATCAGTGTGCTTATAAGGGACAACCATAAGATGGCCGTTGTTATAAGGGTATATATTCATAATTACATAATTATATTTACTGCGGTAGAGCATATAATTTTTCCTGTCTTTATTCTCATCAGGCATCTTGCAGAGTACGCAGCCTTTAGTTTTATTATTGAGTATATATTTCATCCGCCATGGCGACCAGAGCCGTTTCATTTGGTTCGTCTCCTTATTATTACACCCTCCCCTTAATCCCCTCCCTGCCTGTGGCAGGCAGGCCATCAAGGGAGGGGAGAACAAGGGGCTGTAACCCCTTGCTGCAGAGATGTTCCCTCTCCCCTTGTGGGAGAGGGTTAGGGTGAGGGGTATTATTTACTGATATATTACGCTATAAATGGGTATAGACTTATCAACCCCTTTAAAAATTGCATCCCCCACATATTCAATAACAACCTTGTGCCTTATAACATTATCATAGTAGGACATGCTTGTCTCGCTGTTTATGCCCTTATCCTCAAATGGCAGGGAGCTTTTCATGTCATCCACCACATCCCTGCTTATGGCAATACCGGTGTTATATACAGCCCCGTCCTCATCTACTCCAACGCCGCCAACCATCTTCTTCTTTGGAAATTTTTTATGCACATATTCTTTGAAGCTGTCAATCTCCCTTGAACTGGTAAGGCTGTAGGCAAGGGAGTTCAGCATATCATCAAACTCGCCCCAATCCTTTTCCTGCGGCGTGGATGCCTTTGTGGCGGAGAGCCTGCCTGCAATATTCACATTTCTGCCGATTACTGTTGTATCCTTTATCCGCTCATCAATCATGAAATTGGCAATGTATGCCCGTCCTGTGTGGATGCTGATACCCATCTGGTAGTGCGTCTTGCCATCGTCCCTCAACTCCTTTATCCTCTTCTGAATCAGGATCGCTGTGCGGACAGCATTCAGGCTGTCGGCCTCCTTTGGAGTGGGGACGCCGTATATTATCATAACGCCGTCGCCGGCAAACTTGTCTATCTTTCCGCCGAATCTGGAGACTATCTCTGTGATTGGGTCAAAGACCGTGTACAACTGATTTGTAATCTCCTTTTCAGAGAAGCCCCTCTCAGAGGTCTTTGTGAATCCGCGCAGATCTGCAAAGAAGATGGTTACCTTTCTTGCATCGTTTGTGATAGTGGTTGATTCAGTAAATCTATAAAGGCGGCCTTCTGAAAAGAGCTTGTCCTCCTTTGTCCTTGTAGATTCAAGCGGGTAGAGGATGATCTTCTTTTCCATCGCCTTTATTATCTCTGTTCTCTGAAGCCCCTGCACTATGTCTTTAAATGCATTAAAAAGCATGCTCCAGTTATCAAAGAGCTTTGCAGCATTAATAACAGCAGGGCTTGAAAAGAGCTGTTTTCCAACATCAGCATAGTCAAGGAAGAGATAGTCCATAATATGCCTGTTAAAGACCATCTTTAGTATGCCGGCCTCTTCCATAAGACGGTTTTCAGGAATCCCTCTCAGGCGCTCCCTGACAAGCTGTATAAGCGGCCTCTCCCTTTCATCCAGCCCCCTTTTTATACGCTTTTGCAGGATCAAATATATCTCATTAAATGCCTTAAAAGGAAGGGTGTATCTCTTGTTGTATTCAGAGAGGATATCCTGCAGGCTGATCCTCCTGATTTCGGTCTCTGTTAAAGGGAACTGGTCATTTATTATGCTCATAATAAGACTGTCATTAAAATTCACGCCGAGGTTAAAGGCTATCATCCTCTCTGCTGTCTGGGCTGCCTTCTGATAGGAGAGCCTCATGGCTGAGGTTAGAAGGCCGCTCAGCATGGGATGCATCTGATACTTGATATTATTCTTGACGCCCCTCTTGTTGAAGTAGTCATTTAGTATCATTGAAAAGTCCTTTGAAAAGGCGAGCCAGAATAGATTGAGTATGCCTGTCCTTCTCTCTGCCCTGATGACATTAGTTATGATGGTGACAAGGTTATTCATCAGGTCTTTTTCAATGGTCATAATCTGGCCTTCTGCCGCTGTATATGCGCCGGGCTGGGACTCCCTGCTTGCTATCAGGTTATAGAGATAATGGATGTACTGCTGAGACTGGTTCCGCAATGCAAGAGAGAGCTCTGTATTTATCTCGCCCTCTCCCTTCTTTATTATATTCTCATCAGGTAGTATAGGCGCGCTGCCGCCAAAGAAATCCTTCATCTCCTCAATGCTGGCGGTGGAGAATCTCAGCATATTCCTGTCTTTTTCCGATAAATAAAATTCTTCCATATCAGCCCTTTTTGTATTCAGCCATTATCTTTTGCACATCATCCCATGTATATTTTTTATCCGCAGGGTTTCTCAGAAGATACGCAGGATGAAATGTGGGCATAACCTTTATGCTATCATATAAATAAAACCTCCCGCGCAGGGAGCTTATGCTATCCTTTGTCTTTAGCAGGGTCTGCGCTGCAAAGGCGCCGAGTGTACAGATAATCTTTGGCTTAATAATTCTCAACTGCTCTTTTAGAAACGGCTCACATGCCTTTATCTCATCCTCAAGGGGATTTCTGTTATCAGGCGGCCTGCACTTTATTATATTGGCAATATATACATCCTCCCTCTTCAGGCTCATTGCCTCAATGATTTTTGTCAGGAGCTGTCCTGCCCTGCCTACAAAGGGCATCCCTTCTGTGTCTTCATCCTCACCCGGGGCCTCGCCCACAAACACCAGTTCAGCCTCTTCATTCCCGGAGCCAAACACGATATTTTTCCTCTTCTGATGAAGCCTGCATCGTTTGCAGTCGCCAATAAGCTTTCTCACATCATTTAGTGTCTTTGGTTTGGTTTCATTAGCAGGGGCGAACGGCCGTTCGCCCATATTGTTATGAGATGTTAATGATATAGGGAGTTCATTAATTCCAGTCTCTTTTAGATAGATAAGGTAATCTTTTATGTTATTGACTGTTTCTTGATTCATAAAGCAAATCCTAAATCCCCCTCACCCTAACCCTCTCCCTGTCTGCCCCATGTCTGCCGACAGGCAGGGACAGGCAGGCCACAAGGGGAGAGGGGATTGTGGCTTGTGCCTCTCCCGCAAGGGGAGAGGGAACCTTATTATTTCCCCTCCCTTGATGGGAGGGGACAAAGGGGAGGGTGAAAATCAGTGTTTGAGGATTTCTATGCCAATCTTCGGAATTGACAAAGGCTACAGGAATATAAAACGTTTCACACAGATACTTGCTGTCTTCGGCGGGTACGGTTTCAGGGATATTGTAGACAGCCTCCACCTTGAATATATTGTCCGCATCGGCAGGAGATTTGCAAGAAAAAAAGAGGAGAGGCTTGAGAGACTTACCAAGCCTGAAAGGCTCAGGCTCGCCTTTGAGGAGCTTGGACCAACCTTTATAAAATTCGGCCAGATACTAAGCACAAGACCAGACTTAATCCCACATGAGTATATAGAGGAATTCAAAAAACTTCAGGATGAGGTTCCTCCCTTTTCATTTGAAGAAGTAAAGGATGCCATAGAGGATGAATTTAAAAGGCCTATTAATAAGCTTTTTGATGAGCTTGATGAGAAGCCGCTTGCCGCTGCATCCATCGCTCAGGTGCACAGGGCAGTATTAAAGAATGGAGATAAGGTTGTATTAAAGGTGCAGCGGCCAAATATACGGGAGAATATTGAGGCAGACATAGATATACTCTTTAACCTCGCAAGGCTTATTGAGAGCTATATACCAGAGAGCAAATTATATAACCCAGCCGGCATTGTTCAGGAGTTTGCAAAGACCATAAGACGTGAGATGGACTTTACAAGGGAAGGTCATAATGTAAACAGGTTCATTGCAAATTTCAAGGATGACCCAACTATCAATGCGCCAAAGGTATACTGGGAGCTGACTACAAATAAGATCCTCACAATGGAATATGTTGAGGGGATTAAGATAACAGACTTTGACAGGCTTGAGAAGGCAGGACTTGATAAAAAGCAGATTGCCATAAACGGTTCAAGGGCAGTGCTAAAGCAGATTTTTGACTACGGCTTCTTTCAGGGCGACCCGCATCCGGGGAATATTCTTGTTAAAGAGGATAATGTAATCGCTGTCCTTGACTTTGGGATGTTTGGAAGGATAGATGAGAAGACAAAGGAGCAGATTGCAGATGTCCTTGTTGCAATGATTAATAAGGATGCAGATAAAATAGTAAAGACCTTTTTGGAGGTTGGTGTAATTGCTGAGGAGGTCAATATAAGGGAGTTCAGGCTTGATATAGTAGATTTCTTAGACAGGTATTATGATGTGCCATTGAGCCAGTTGAATCTTACTGAGGTATTAAATGAGATAATCCAGATTGTTGCAAGACATAGGATAAAGGTAATGCCTGAGGTCATGCTGCTGGTCAAGGCATTGATTACAATTGAAAGCATTGGTAGGGAGCTTGACCCTGATTTTAATATGGTGGAGCATGCAAGGCCATTTGCAGAAAAGCTGGTAAAGGAGAGGGTAAGCCCGAGGAACATCATTAGAGGCTTAGGGAAGATGACTCAGGAGATAAATGAGCTTCTGAGGGTATTGCCCAGTGAGACATTACAGATAGTAAGAAAGCTGCGC
>JACPZJ010000162.1 GCA_016195585.1 Nitrospirota bacterium
GTCTGCTGCATCAACAAAGAATACCCTGTTATCTTTTATAATTGCAGGCGCCGGCCTCTCCATATCTATCATTGCAATCTTAATATATGCGCAGCCACAGCCGCCTGTCTCCCTGTCCCTCACATCTGCACGAAGGAGCATAAATCGGGAGAGGTCTTTTAACTTGGAGCCGTCCATGTTTTTTGTCGGGATTTCCCAGTTGAGATATGCAGCGCTTCCCTTTGTGTAGCTCTGTATATTTGAAGGCGGCGCAGGCGGTGAGATGCCCGGGATAATCGGATCACCCTTTCTGCCGCAGGCAGACAGGGTGATAAGTACAATAATAAGAAGAATTTTTGATTTTTGTAGAATATACCACACAATAATATTATTTGTTGGGGCAGACCTATGTGTCTCCCTTTATCAAGGGCGAACACTATCCTACGCTATTCTGTAGCTACGGAGTAGCGAAAGATAGCAAGGTTCGCCCCTACATTTCTTCAATCTCTCTGATCCTTTTTAACACCTGTTTCTTTGATGTCCCGCCGATATGATCCCTTTTTTCCACTGCCTTTTCTATTGTAACTGCCCCAAGAATATCGCTGTTAAATTTATTGGAGAAGCCCTTCCATTCAGATAAAGTCAATTTAGTTAATGGCCTGCCTTTATCAAGGCAGTAGCGGACGATCCTGCCGACTATCTCATGGGCTGTGCGGAAAGGCACGGCTTTTTTTACAAGATAATCCGCCACATCTGTTGCGAGGATAAGGCCGTCTGCCATAGCAGACTGAATCCTGTTCCTGTTTATCTTTATGCCTTTTATCATCTCTGCATAAATCATTAGTGCAGCCTTCAAGGTATCTACAGTGTCAAAGAGCGGCTCCTTGTCCTCCTGCATGTCCCTGTTGTATGAAAGCGGGAGGCCCTTCATCAAAACTAAAAGCGAGAGGAGGTTCCCATATATCCTGCCTGTTTTACCGCGCACAAGCTCAGCCACATCAGGATTCTTCTTCTGGGGCATCATGCTGCTTCCTGTGCAAAAGGCATCAGGCAGTTCAATAAATCCAAATTCACTTGTAGACCATATAATGAGCTCCTCACTCATCCTTGAAAAGTGCATCATCATAATAGATGAAGCAGCGAGGAATTCAATTACAAAGTCCCTGTCTGATACTGCATCAAGGCTGTTATTTGTTATATCATCAAAGCCGAGCTGTCTCGCAACATATCCCCTGTCAATCGGAAATGTTGTGCCTGCAAGTGCGCCTGAGCCGAGCGGCATGACATCTGTTCTCTTATAACAATCCTCCAGCCGCTCCTTATCCCTCTTAAACATCTCATAATATGCAAGGAGATGATGTGAAAAGAGTATTGGCTGAGCCTGCTGGAGGTGTGTATAGCCGGGCATGATTAGATTAATATTCTTTTTGGCAAGCAAAATGAGTGCGCCCTGAAATTTCTTAATGAGTGAAATGATACCCTTTATTTCATCCCTTAGATAAAGCCTTATATCAAGGCTGACCTGGTCATTCCTGCTTCGCGCTGTATGAAGCTTTTTGCCTGTGTCACCTATTAAGGAGATGAGCCTCCTCTCCACTGCCATGTGAATATCTTCATCCTCTATGGAAAACCTAAATTTTCCTGAGTCAATCTCCTTCTCAATTGCCTTAATGCCCTTAACAATCTTCTCTGCCTCTGCCTTTTTGATTATCCCTTTTTTCGCCAGCATCCGCGCATGGGCAATACTGCCGGCAATATCATATTTATACAATTTCCAATCAAAGGGTATAGAGGCTGTAAACTCCTCAACGAGCTTGTTTGTTGTTTCTTTAAACCTTCCTGACCAGAGTTTTTTCTTCATTTTAGTTCCTTCGCTATTTATCTTTCTCACCCTCCCCTAACCCCTCCCATCAAGGGAGGGGAATAAAAGTGAGTTAATTTCTATCAAGAAAAAATAAAATCAATACCCTCTCCCCTTTGGGGAGAGGGTAAGGGTGAGGGGTTATTTTTTAATCTTCAACCTCAGTGCGTTTAGTTTTATAAATCCCTCTGCATCCTTTTGGTCGTAAACAGTGTCCTCCTCAAATGTTGCAAGCTCTGACTTATATAATGATACAGGCGATCTTCTGCCGACAACATAACAGTTGCCTTTATACAGCTTCAGCCGCACTGTTCCTGTTACATTCTTCTGTGATTCATCTATTGCCTTTTGCAGCATATCCCTTTCAGGCGAGAACCAGTAGCCGTAATATACCAGCTCTGCATAACGAGGTATTAATGAATCGCGCAGGTGCATTACCTCCCTGTCCATTGTTATGGACTCCACAGCACGGTGCGCAGTATGAAGTATTGTGCCGCCCGGTGTCTCATATACACCGCGTGATTTTATCCCCACATAACGGTTTTCAACCATATCCACCCTGCCTATGCCATTTCTGCCGCCTATCTTATTCAACTCAGTCAATAATTTTGCAGGAGACATCTTCTTGTTATTTATGGCAGCAGGGTTTCCATTTTTAAATGTTAGCTCAATATATGTTGGTTTATTCGGCGACTTCTCTGCCGGCACACTCATGGTATACATATCAGACGGCGGCTCTGCCCATGGGTCTTCAAGTATCCCTCCTTCATAGCTTATATGAAAGAGATTTCTGTCTGTGCTGTATGGTTTTTCCTTTGTTGCTGCAACAGGGATATTATGGAGCTCGGCATATTCAATAAGCTCCTGCCTTGATTTAAAGTCCCACTCCCTCCAAGGCGCGATGATATTTATCTTTGGATTAAGCGCCATGTATGTTAACTCAAAGCGCACCTGATCATTTCCCTTGCCTGTTGCGCCATGGGCAACTGCATCCGCGCCCTCTTTGTTTGCTATTTCTATCTGGCGCTTTGCAATAAGCGGCCTTGCAATGGATGTCCCGAGTAGATAGCTCCCTTCATAAATTGCATTTGCACGGAGCATGGGGAAGATAAAGTCCCTGACAAATTCCTTCCGCAGGTCTTCAATGTATATCTTGCCGGCGCCTGTATTTAATGCCTTCTTGCGTAAAGGCGTGAGCTCTTCACCCTGCCCGAGGTCAGCAGCAAAGGCAATTACCTCGCAATGATAGTTCTCCTTCAGCCATTTTATTGCAACAGATGTGTCAAGACCGCCTGAGTAGGCGAGGACAACTTTTTTGATATTCCCACTTTTCATTTTATCAACCTCACCATCACTGCCTTTTGTGTATGAAGGCGATTTTCAGCCTGATCAAAGATAACAGAGTTCTTTCCTTCCATAACATCCCCCGCTATCTCCTCTCCCCTGTGCGCAGGCAGGCAGTGCATAATGAGGACCTCGGGCTTTGCTATATTTAACAGCTTTTTATTTATCTGATAACCCTTAAATGCCTTTACCCTTTTCTTATGCTCCTTTTCCTGTCCCATGCTCGCCCACACATCTGTATAAAGCGCATCAGCATATCTTGCTGCCTCCAGAGGCTCTTTTATTATCTCAATTCTGCTTCCCATTCTTTTTGCATCCTTCATTGCCTGTTCTACAATCCCCTTATCAGGCTCATAGCCCTTTGGGCAGGCAAGGCTTATATTCATTCCTGTCTTTGCGCATATCTCAATGAGCGAATGGGCAACATTATTTCCATCGCCAATATACGCAAGCTTTAGCCTCCTGATCTGCCCCTTCCTTTCCATGATGGTAAAGGCATCTGCAAGCGCCTGACATGGGTGGTGTAGATCAGTCAGGCCATTTATTACAGGTATAGATGTGTATTGCGCCCATTCCTCTACAGTCTGATGATCAAAGGTCCTAATAACCATCCCATCAATATACCTTGAGAGCACCCTCGCTGTATCTGCAATCGGTTCGCCCCTTCCAATCTGTAGTTCAGAGACAGGGAGGACCACGGCCTGACCGCCGAGCTGATATATCCCTACCTCAAAAGAGACCCTTGTCCTTGTTGATGGTTTTTCAAAGATCATGCCCAGTGTTTTGCCAATCAATGGGCATTCCGGTTTTCCTGCCTTCTGCTTCCCCTTGAGTTCAGCAGAGAGGTTCAGGATATCTGAAATATCTTCCGGACTTAGTTCGTTTATTGTTAAAATATCCTTTTTCATCTTATCCTCTTGAACACATTATAAAGTATCTCAAGCATGGAATCTATCTCCTCTTTTGTAATTATTAATGGCGGAAGGAATCGCAGTATCCTGTCCATTGTGCAGTTTATAAGCAGCCCCTCTTTTATGCACTCCATCACAATATCCTTTCCATCAATATTAAGCTCCATGCCGATTAAGAGCCCCTTGCCACGTACATCCTTTATAAATGAAAACCCTTTTTTCAGTTCCTTCAATCCCTTTACAAGATAATCACCCATGCGAATGCAATTCTCAAAGAGGATGCCATCCTCTATTATAACTTCCAGCGAAGCCTTTGCTGCGGAGCAGGCAAGAGGGTTGCCTCCGAATGTTGATGCATGGCTGCCAGGCGCAAAGGCCTCTGCAACACTATCCTTTGCGAGCATGGCGCCTATTGCAACGCCATTCCCAAGCCCCTTTGCCAGCGTCATTATATCAGGCTCAATGCCGTAATGCTCATAGGCAAAGAGCTTCCCTGTCCGTCCCATCCCTGTCTGGACTTCATCAAAGACAAGAAGGATGCCTTCATCATTACAGAGCCTGCGGAGTTTTTTCAAATAATCATTATCTGGTATGTTTACGCCGCCCTCTCCCTGAATCGGTTCAACCATTACAGCCGCCGTCTTTTTGTTTATTGCCTTTTTTACTGCATCAATATTGTTAAATGGAACATACTTAAATCCAGGCAGAAGCGGCTCAAAGCCCTTCTGCACCTTCTCCTGCCCTGTTGCTGTAATGGTTGCCATTGTGCGGCCATGAAAGGATTTTTCCATTGTAATAATTTCATGGCGGCTGCCTTTCAGCTTTTCCTTTGCATACTTACGCACAAGCTTTATTGCCGCCTCATTTGCCTCTGCGCCGCTGTTGCAGAAGAAAACTTTATCTGCAAACGAATTTTCAACGAGCAGTTTGGCCAGCTTTATCTGCGGTTCATTATGATATAGATTGGAGATATGGATGAGGCGCTGCGCCTGCTTCTGGAATGCCACAGTCACCTTTGGATGGCAATGGCCGAGATTGCATACAGCAATCCCTGACACAAAATCAAGGTACTCCTTACCATCTGTATCATATACAAGCGCACCCCTTCCTTTTATAATCGCAATAGGAAAGCGGTTATATGTATTCATTATATATTTTTTTGAATCCCTTAGGAGTTCCTCAGTAAGCATGGTGCAAATTTAACATTTAATAACTTGAAAATCAAGGGCTTTTCTGTTTTTAAAGAGAATTGAAGGTCTTGCAATAACGAGGAAGCGCTATATGCCCGGCAATGCAGAGCGCATTATTTGCAAGGTAAACCCACATGAGCCCTTAGCTCACAAAGGAGGATGAAAATCTGTCAGGCGAGACGCCTGACCCCCTGTGAATTTGTAGGCACGGTTTTAACCGTGCTACTTTGCACGAATAAATTCGTGCCTACATTGCTTTGGCTGAGGAGAATATGGATTTTCAGGGTAAAAAAATGTTGCCTATCTATCCTGCCTGACAAAAAGGTATTTTTTGATGGAAAAACTAATTGAAAAGGCAAATATCCTTGTAGAAGCGCTGCCGTATATCAAAAAATTTTCCGGGAAGACCATTGTCATAAAATACGGCGGCAGCGCCATGACAGACGAGGGCTTAAAAGAGAAGTTTGCCCTTGATGTAATCCTCATGAAATATGTAGGCATCAATCCTGTGATTGTTCATGGAGGCGGGCCGCAGATAGGAAAGACCATGGAGAGGCTGGGCAAAAAACCTGTTTTTATCCATGGCCAACGTGTTACAGACAAAGAGACAATGGATATAGTAGAAATGGTATTGGGAGGAAAGGTAAATAAAGAGATCGTCTCCTTCATTAACAAGCATGGCGGAAGGGCTGTTGGCCTGACAGGTAAAGATGGGGGTATGATTACAGCAAGGAAGATTAGACTAAAGGGCGCTGATCTCGGCCTTGTTGGTGAGGTGAAGTCTGTTGACGCCAGCATTATCCTTTCTGTCATGGAGCAGGGCTTTATACCTGTTATTGCGCCAATGGGTGTTGGCGATGACGGCCAGACATACAACATAAATGCAGATTCAGCAGCAGGCGCTATTGCAGGCGCATTAAAGGCAGAGAAGCTGCTCTTGCTTACAGATGTAAAAGGGATAATGGATAAGAAAGGAAAGCTCATTTCTACCCTTTCTAAAAAAGAGGTGGAGTCGCTCATAAAAAAGAAGGTAATTGTCGGCGGTATGCTTCCTAAAGTTGCCTCCTGCTTTACTGCATTAAAGGGCAGCGTAAAAAAGACCCATATCATTGACGGCCGCGTCCCCCATGCGCTTTTGCTGGAAATTTTTACTGACAAAGGGGTAGGGACAGAGATCGTGGCAAGGTGATTTGCATTCTACTTAATTGAAATATCCAATCCCTTCCATTCCTTAAGCAGAACAATTTCAATATCATTCACCTTTTTTAGTTGCTCATCATTTGCAGCGGCGTACCTTCCCTTTTCAACAGCGTCAAACAGCTTTTCAGTAATACTGGAAAATTTAGGGTGGTCTTCAAGATGATATATAAAGACCATTGTATCAATGCCGATAATATGCTTTTTAGGAATCTCTTTTACCAAGATTCCCTCTCTTTTTTTACATATTTAGCCGCATCAATCCCTTTCCATACCTCTTTATGCAGTCCTTTAAGTTTTTGAGAGTAACTCTTGGGCTTCTGCTTAAGAATAATTTTATTATCAATTGCCTCAATAATAAGCTCGTCTCCTTCTGTAACTCCAACAGCACGACGTATCTCCTTTGGTATAACTACCTGACACTTTTTGCCTAATTTCGTACTTACAGGCATATTTTCCTCCTTCTAATAATTTATATGAATTATATCAGAAAAGTATGAAATTTGCAATAATAGTAGTATGACTCATGGATATATAAATAAGATTATGAACAAGAGAAATACAGTGCAATTAGCAGTGTCCCAAAGGCTTTGCCAATCTATGGTCTGTTAAAATTAATGTTTAAGAATTTTATTAGCACTGTGCTGCCAGTAATTGTTATATACAAAATGCCCAATGGAATAATAACTGACAAAAAAGTTACTATTCTTGATAATAGCCTCTGCATCTTATAAACCTTAATCATAGTGATACACAATACAAGCATACTAAAAGCTGGAATTAATATAAAATGGAATGTAGCAAAAAGAAAAGAGCCCCAATCACCTCCATTTCTGTTAGCAGAAGCGCTATAACTAAAATGAATGAGCCAGACCACCCACCAAATACAAATAAATATTTGTTATCTAACTTCATAGATTAATCTCTACCATTAAGTTCCTTATCTCTTGAACACCTTGACTGTTTGGTTACTTGACCCCGTGCCCACTTCTGATAAACACACTCCTCCATATATTATAAACAAATATAAAAAGCGCAGAGGCGGCGAGGATGCCAAAGGGATGCCTTAGATTACTTAAAAAGGCAGAGCCAAAAAATATACCAAGAAGCCATGAGAAGACAAATCCAGCAACACCAATATTTGCAAGCTTGAGATTAAGGCGCATCAGAAACAGGCTGTGGATTTTATTGTCTGCGAATCTCGGCAGTATATGATAACCCACGCCAAAGATCATCATGGAGATCCAGCCAAGAAAATAGGTATGATAGATAATAGGCCTGAATCTTATATAACCGTCAGGCATCAGAGAAATAAAAATAGTTAATGTTGTGCCGAGGATAAGATAAGGCGTGCTTAGCCTTGTAAACCTCACAGCAATCCTATCACTTTCAATGTATCTCTCATCCTTTAACGGTTCTTTGTCAATCTGGGGTTTTTGTGTAAAGGTTTTTATGATGTTAAACATAAAGAGATACGCTCCAGCAGCCTCAAATATGGCAAATAGGACAATTCCTGCTCTGCTTAAAAGCGCTAATCCTATTACCATTCCAATTACCCCAACAATCATCATATAAAAATGATACCCCGCCCATTTCTCGCTGTACATTGGCCGGTTGCTGAAAATAGGGATGTAGTGGTAATTTACGCCAAAGATAACCATGAAAATAAAACCAAAGATATTGATATGGGAATGGGCAAGGAAGATGCCCGGGGTAGATGAGACAAGCATCTCTCTCACGCTATTTATAGTAAGCAGCGCCCCAAGCGTAACACCGGCCGCCAGAAATAAAAAACCTGTTAATATGAAATTTTTTGTGATGTTGCTCATAATAGAAAACGTGATATCCCTTGCCCTTTTCTAAAACCTCCCCCTCCCTTGATGAGAGAGGGTCAGGGTGAGGGTGAAAAAAATCCTGCAACCTCCTTGACATTCTTTGACATCCTATGTTAAAAATAGACTAATTAGCTGCCGGAGTGGTGAAATAGGTAGACGCACGGGACTCAAAATCCCGCGGGGGCAACCCCATGAGAGTTCGATTCTCTCCTCCGGCACCATATCTTCTACACTGCTATTTCTAATCCTATCTTATTGTAAGTTATAATTGGCCACAGCTTCATTTATTGGTAAATGTAAACCAACGCTAATCAGGTGTCAATAAAAACTTGATACCCAAAAGAGGCCATTTTATAATTCAATCAGTCGTGGAAATTAGTTTAAAAACTGGTTTACACTCTTAACAACATAATTGATTCGGGCTGAGATTGGGCAATGTGCAGCTTGACCCCATGCACATCGTAAGATACTATTAAATCTGTTTTTTCTTTTAATTTTTCAGGTGAATTAATATATTTTTAATATGAGATTGAGGATGTTTGAGGTTTTAAAAACATAAAATTTAAGGTGCCTAATCAATGGATGCTAATCAAAATGGCGCGGCCTCAATAATATTAGTTCCCTTAAATAGCCATTTTCTTTCCCCCTTTTCAGGCCTTATACCCTTTATGACCTCTTCACTCTGAACCATCTTTATCTGATATGCTGCAGTCTTTATCTTTTCCTTCTCCATATCAGCATTAAACCCCTGCGGAATTAATGGAGCAGATGCCTTATTGGCATACTCAATTTTTACATATACACTTACTGTTCTCCTCGGCCTAAAAGGTGTGCTTGGAGTTCTTTCAACCTCTTCCTCCTCTTTTATAATGGTATATTTCATCTCTGGGATAAAAAGAAACCGTTCTGACCAGTGGGAAGAAATATCTGCATCAGGTTTTATCTTTTCAAAGGCATCCTTTTCAGCAAGATAATTTGCCTTTAATTGCTCCTCATGCCTTTCTGTTGACTCCCTCAATATAAGCTGTACTTTTTTTTGCGCCTCATAGTTTAATTCATAAATCGCATCAAAGTCCCTCTTCTGCATGGCAATTATATATTCTTCTGCCCCCCTCTTTGGGCTGCTTGCCATTGCAAAAATAAGGATGCCTATTGCAGCAGCTAATATTAGTATTGCTGTGATAATTATTGCCGATCTTTTTTTCACGTGAAAATACCTTAGCCTCTTTACCATGTAACATCAGGATAATACCAATGCCTCATCATCCATTCCCTGTCAGATAGTATTGGATTTATCTTTCTGTCCTTGAATGTCGGCGGCGGCACACCCATCCTAATTCCCCTGTATGTATTGTGGCAGGCATTGCATCCGTATATTGGTGATTCGTAACTTCCATAGAATATCAGGCCAAATATGATTATTGTAATTGCAATCACAAGCCCTGCCTTAAATCCCTTTGAGCTGACGGCTTTTTTGGTTGAAGTCGCGGCAGTAACAGCCTTTCCCCTTAAATAGTAAGGCAGAAAGGTAAGCAGCGTAAATAATGTGAATGGTATGTATACCCCGAATAGCGGCGCCATAAATCCCTTCAAATACATAATAGGCAAAAGGATTACTACATAAAACCACTCAGGTCCGGGAATAAACTTCCCTTCAAGCGGCAGGGGTATAATATCAGGGTCTTCTGATGGGATTGGGAGGAGTTTTGCAAGGATGATTATTGCAACAAAGAATGGCATAGAGATAGATGCGTGTTTTAAAAGATAGCTGCCAATACCCTTCTTTCTGAGATTCATGAGGAAGTGCAGGTCTATCAATAATATTGAAAGAAGCGGAAGGATAAGTATATGAAGTATATAATTCCTCGGGATGGTAAAGACATCAATTAAAAACTGCATCAGCCTGCCCCCTATGAGATAGGTGGTGCCAAAGTAGTTTGAAACCATCTCCATAAACCAGTAGCCCTTCCACTCCCATGGGAGCACAAGGCCGGTGACAATAAAACCTATAACAATAAAAAAGAGGAGAAAGCCTGTGAGCCAGAGGAATCTCTTTTTCTCCTGCAAAAAGTCCTTTCTTACAAGACTTCTTATAAGGTGAATCATCGTGCCTAAAATAAGCAGCACAGCAGACCACCTGTGCATATTCCTTATCAGCCTTCCGCCAGAGATAACATTATTAATGGTCTGCACACTGCCATAGGCCTTTTCAAGCTGGGGTTCATAAAACATTGTCAGGAATATCCCTGATAATAGCTGAACCATGAGCAATAAAAATGCCGTTCCGCCAAAATAGTGCCTGAGATTAACTGACTCAGGCCTTAGATATTTAGAAAAAAAGCCTTTCCTGTTCATCCTCCTGCCTCCTCCCAGACAAAGAATTTGGGTAGTATACCACAAATTCTTTTATCTTGACATAAAATTTAAGTTTAAATATCATATCAATAGAGGTCTATTATGACGAAAAAGGTCTGGGATATAACTAATCTTATAGAGGAATTAGACCCTAAAAAGGGTGGAACCACAGAGGCGCAAAGGGGTGGCCCCTCTTTTGATTCAGCAGAAAAGAACCCTGCCCTTGCCGCTACACTCTCTATTTTCCTCTGGGGGGGCGGGCAGATTTATAATAATAATATAAGAACA
>JACPZJ010000166.1 GCA_016195585.1 Nitrospirota bacterium
CAGATGAAACAATAAATTCATCGCTAAATATCACCTTTATTTCATACTTTATATCCCACATGGTTCAGATGAAACGTCATACGCCTTATTGATGGCAAGATTGACCCTCTCTCTTTATATCCCACATGGTTCAGATGAAACGCTATAGTTGATTACACATACTCAGAGCCCGCATACTCCTTTATATCCCACATGGTTCAGATGAAACGGAATGACGGGGCTGAGGAATGACAGAAGACATACCTTTATATCCCACATGGTTCAGATGAAACTTCCACTGAGACAAGCATCAAGGTAACACTCTCAAGCTTTATATCCCACATGGTTCAGATGAAACTTTTCTGCGGCAGCAGACACTATTGCCTGCACTCTCTTTATATCCCACATGGTTCAGATGAAACGATGGCTCCCATTGCAGGCGCAGGCGCAGCGATTTTCTTTATATCCCACATGGTTCAGATGAAACGCCGATGCCATAGTGCCATTAGCATAAGCAAGCACCTTTATATCCCACATGGTTCAGATGAAACAATAATTCTCACTGGCTCCGCTCCTGTTGGCGCCAACTTTATATCCCACATGGTTCAGATGAAACCTCAACGCCAACGGCATTAATAGCAGCAGATGATTTCTTTATATCCCACATGGTTCAGATGAAACCATAAGCGTCCCATTCATAATCGCCGGCTATCCATGCTTTATATCCCACATGGTTCAGATGAAACCAGAGCCGACCTTTAGCAATGTCTCAATCATCATGTCCTTTATATCCCACATGGTTCAGATGAAACATTAAACCAACACCATAACCTATTAAAACGCCGGCAACTTTATATCCCACATGGTTCAGATGAAACCAAAAGCGATCAGGGCTTCAAGAAATCCTAACAAGCCTTTATATCCCACATGGTTCAGATGAAACTAAAAATGTAGGGTCAAATGGTTTATCATCGCCAATAACTTTATATCCCACATGGTTCAGATGAAACAATAAATTCATCGCTAAATATCACCTTTATTTCATACTTTATATCCCACATGGTTCAGATGAAACGTCATACGCCTTATTGATGGCAAGATTGACCCTCTCTCTTTATATCCCACATGGTTCAGATGAAACGAAACATAAATACCACAGATGCAAGCGTTACGGCAGGTTCTCTTTATATCCCACATGGTTCAGATGAAACGAGAGCGAAAAAAATCTATCCCACAATGGCAATGCGCTTTATATCCCACATGGTTCAGATGAAACGAAATGCAAATCGGCGTGGTGGGACATGCCAAAAAACTTTATATCCCACATGGTTCAGATGAAACATGGAAAAAAGATGGAAAGAAGTATCAGGGTTAGCATTGCTTTATATCCCACATGGTTCAGATGAAACGGTAGCACCGAAGTAGGCGTCCTCAATGAAGCCAACGATCTTTATATCCCACATGGTTCAGATGAAACCGCTCATGGGAAAAACACCGCTTACTCGAATCATCCTTTATATCCCACATGGTTCAGATGAAACAGCAACCACTCAGCAACCTCTCATAATGTGCGATATGCTTTATATCCCACATGGTTCAGATGAAACAATATTAATGGATGCGATATCGGCTTGACGGGCGGACTTTATATCCCACATGGTTCAGATGAAACAAGTCTCAGAGCGCTACATTCGCGATATCCATCAGCCTTTATATCCCACATGGTTCAGATGAAACGCAGAGCATGTGCACAAACGCAGCTGTTCAGTATAAACTTTATATCCCACATGGTTCAGATGAAACTCATTACTGACCTCGCGGGTTTCAAACCGATATCGCACTTTATATCCCACATGGTTCAGATGAAACCCTGTTATCATAAGGGGTATTAGAATGGTCTAAAACCTTTTAATATCACCCCTTTTACCACTTTTTCTACTGTTTGTAAATAGCCAAAAAAAGCAGTTTTCTGCATCAAACCTTTAATCGTGTTTTATTATACCCATTAAAATCTCATCCAAAACATTGATAAATAGCTATTTTCAAGCATAATAATAAAAACAGGGGTTTGATGCAATCATAAAATATTCCCTGTCAATTCCTTCTCAATCCCCAAAACCGTTTTCCTGTAATTAAGCCTGTTTTCAAGGCTGTAAAAGTAAATTGAATCCGCATCTTCTTTTATGATCTTCAATAGTTCACGCTTGCACTTCTCAAGCTTTCCCTCTGTAATGTCCCCCTCAAATACTGAATTCTGCACCCACATGAAATATTTTTTTAAAGTTTTCCTAACTTTGTTTACTCTATTTTCTCCTATGTCATAGGTAACTATCAAATATGCCATTTTTGCAGCTCCTTCAGCCTTAAGACTTGCCTCACCACCATGCCTTAAAAGGCGAATAAACTTCATCATCCAACAGGTGTTTTATAAGCTTATAACACTCAAGCCTAATGAGTGTCCTGTAAGATACATTTCTTTTCAGCTTTCTGTGCTTTATTGTTGTAGATAATTTCTGGTCAAATTCCTTCAGAAATTTCCTTCTTCCATTTTCATTCATATAGCAGTAATTTACATCCTCATCAAAGTCCTCAAGCTTAATCATATTG
Source organism: Nitrospirota bacterium (assembly GCA_016195585.1). GTDB lineage: Bacteria > Nitrospirota > CAKKRA01 > 9FT-COMBO-42-15 > 9FT-COMBO-42-15 > JACPZJ01. The sequence goes on from JACPZJ010000166.1 coordinate 2,587, forward strand.
TTATTCACAAGTTTAAAGATAATGGGGTCAATAATCAATGGCTTGAATATTTCGGCAATATCAAGGCTCAAAGAATAGCGTCTTTCCCTCGGCTCATGGAGATAGCTTATCGTTGGATTTAGCTGGGTATGATATATCTCTGAAAGCACGGTTGAGTAAATCATGGAGTTGCCAAAGGATATAAGGGCATTTATGGGATTTGTAGGCGGCCTTTTTTCTCTTTTTTCCATTGCAAACTCATCCTTTAATATCACATTGAATGCCTGATAATATGAGTCCCTTGCCCTCCCCTCGCATCCCATAAGTTCACTGATACCCTTTCCCTTTGTCTCATGTGCTCTATCTAATTCTGCGCTTATCTGATTTTGAAAACCCTCTGTATCTGCATATCCCCTGAGATTCCTCAGCACATGAAATATTGCGCCCTCTACAAAACAGAGGGCAATAAAAAACCGCCTTTCATTATCAAGATAATATTCAACCTGTTTCACAGTCAAATCTCCGGATACATTCCTGTCTCTCGGCATAAAACTTCCAGCATAAAAGCCGTAATAGTTATACACATGGACAGTCTTGTTCTGCTGTGAAAGAAAATTCAGGAGCTTAGTATTAAGGTCAACCTCGCCAAAGAGGTGAATGGTATCAATGTCTTCAACAGGAATAGCCTTTTTATCGCCGTTTTCATTTTCTATATAGACAGTATTTTCCTTCCGTTTTATTCTACCATTGGAGAATATGTAGTAAGGTCTGCTCATGTTTTTTCACCAACAAAACAAAACTCATAATAAGCGCATTTTGTGCAATAAGGCTTTTTTTGTATCTGTGGAGGTTTATCCATTCTTAAAATCTCCTGCACCCTTATCAATGCTGACTCAACCTCCTTCTCTGCCTCTGATGTAAGGATAATATCTTCACGCTTTCTCATCTTAGGATAATTTATAACACCCCTCTTTTCAATGCCCAGATGCTTGAGATAATACAGATAATAGAGCAGTTGAATCCTGTCTGCATGATGCATCCTGTTGCTGTATTTCACTTCCCTGATCTCGTCATCGCCCACGATATCAATATTTATGAGATTATCAATAAGCACCTCTCTCTTATCTTCCCTCGGATACGAACTTTCGCCAAGCAGCTTTCCCATCAAGACCTTATCTGACTTAGACTCCATCTGTATGCCTCTATCAAAAAGCCACAGCTTCCGCTCACAGACATAAAGATAGTTGACCTTTATGCCAGTGGTCTTAAGGGACTGAAAATCTATGTCGGTGTCAGGAATCATAACTAAGCCCCTCCCTTTTTCCAATAACTTTTTTTCCCTATGCCGTAATTTGCAATAGCGCCTTCTTTCTTTAAATCGTTGAGCGCTTTTCTGACAGTTGCAACAGGAACATCAGGGAACTTCTCCCTTATCTCTGAAATTGTGAATTCCACCGGGAACTCATCCACAATCCGCCTCTTTATTTCAAAATAAATACCTCCCCTTGTTTCAGGAGCGGCGCCGTATTCTTCAATCACCTCCGCGACCTTTTGATGAGGGACATCGCCTTCATGGGCATTAACTGCCGAGAAAAATCTATATGTCCATTCATTGGCAAGTTTGCGGCTGCCTGCAAATACGATGGTCAGTGCTGGATGCAGCGCATACAGCTCGGCAATCGCCTTTACCGCAAAGGAAGGCCGATAAAACTTCAACCTGTCAGGCTTCAGAAAATCGGAATAATCAGCCTCAATAACAAGCGCTGAGTGCCTGTATGCAGAAAGCTCTGCCAGCTGCTGATGAAATAAGGGCATTTTCCCAAACTCAGCAAGGAGATTATCAAAGGTCTTTCTTTCCACTAATGCAAGAATCCCGTTATGATCCTTCAAGCCGTAATCACCGGCAGGCAATTTTGCTTTTTCAACAGCGCATTCTGAAAATTTCCAGGCATATTTTTCGTTTTTATCAATGATTATATTTAACCTGCCTGCATGATAAGTCGTAAGCTTAACCCTCGGCTTTCTTTCCCTCAGCGCCTGCTGTGTCCTCCAGAATATTTGCTCATATTCGCCGTCTCTGGTCTTATAGCGTTTTGTCAGAAAAAGGAAATCACATCTTTTATTTTTGGCCCGGTCAAGGACAAGGGCAAGCCTTTTGCCTAATCTCTTAATGGAAATAACAGGAACCCTTTCAATCTCATGAACAGGCGGCTCCAATTCCCAATTTTCCTCTCTGATGCAGAAGATATTGCCTTTCTGTCCGGGCCATTTATCCTGCACCCTGAGGGCAAGCAAAAGTTTCTCCCCCTGCCTGATGGTGAGGCGGTAGGGGAATTTTGGATTATTGACTGATTCAAGGATCCAGAGAGTAATCATAGCTCAAGCTTCCTTTCCTTCTCTCAAAGAAACTTTGGCAGATTTTTTGTTTTTTGGGAAGAAAATAAATCATGCAAAATTTGAAGGCAGATTGCTCAAGTTCAAACCAGTGTCGGAATTATATTCCAGCGTTGTTAGAAATATTCCATATTTCGTTTCCTCAAAATGACTACGTTTTTTCAAAACACTATATAGCGGAACAGAAAGGACTTTGCCTTTTATCTCACTAAAAAACACCATCTTCTCTATTCTATCTTTCCATTTATAATTGCCTTTGAGTTTATCAATTTCTATATCCGT